>SCUR01000222.1 GCA_004297235.1 Candidatus Manganitrophaceae bacterium
GAAAGAGAGTATGGCAGCAGATGATCTCGGAGATTAAAGAGAAACGACCCAGTCTCGGATCCTTTTTAGAGCAGGGAACCCTCTTGGAAATCACCGAACAAAAGGTTAAGATAGGCTATTCGGAGTCGTTTTTAATTCAGCTGATTCAGAAAGAAGAGAACAAGAAATTAATGAGCGCCCTGTTCAAGATCCATTTCCAGAGGGACGTTGCCTTGGAACTGGTCGAGCTGCAAAGCACGGCGACACCGCTTCCGACTCCGGAGAAGCAGACGGCGCGCAATGCGGCCGTGCCGCATCCCTTCATCCAAGAGGCCTTACGGGTTCTGGGAGGAGAAGTGATCGAGACCAAACAGGGACGGAGCGAGAAGACATTAGGATGAGGGGTGATCATGTCGAATAAAAAGATGCTGGGCGATATCATGAGACAGGCGCAAGCCCTCCAGGAGCGGATGGCAAAGCTCCAGGAGGAGGCGGCAAAGAAAACGATCGAAGCCTCCTCCGGAGGAGGAATGGTCACGGTGAAGGTCAGCGGAAAACAGCAGCTCCTCTCGATCACCATTGATCCGGAGATCATCAAATCGGGGGATATCGAGATGCTTCAAGATCTCATCACGGCGGCCGTGAATGAAGGGCTACGGAAAAGCCAAGAGCTCATGGCGGAAGAAATGAAAGGAATGACCGGGGGATTAAATATTCCAGGGTTGTTTTAGAATTTAGATATAGTGAGGATGGGCTGTGGGGAATCGCGCACCTGGTGTGAAGATCTGGAATCAATAGAGTTTTCCCAGTGGGCCCCGCATATTAAGAAAGATGATGGATCAGAAAGGGAAATTCGCATATTTAATTGAGCAGCTGATGGAGCTCCCCGGCGTCGGGAGAAAGTCGGCGCAGCGGATGGCTTTTTACATCTTGAAGATGCCGACCGAAGGGGCAAAAAAGATCGGTCAGGCGATTATTGATGTGAAAGAGATGCTCTCCTTTTGCAAGATTTGTAATAATATTTCGGAGGGGGAAATCTGCGCCATCTGCGCCAGCCCCAATCGGGACACCCAAAAGGTGCTTGTGGTGGAAGAGCCGAGCACCCTCTATGCCGTCGAGAGGACCGGAGAATATAAGGGGCTTTACCATGTTTTGCTCGGTGCCCTTTCTCCTTTATCAGGGACAAACGGTACGGAGCTCACTGTCCAAAACCTCATGGAACGACTTGAAAAGGGAGGAGTTTCTGAGGTCATTATCGCTACAAACCCGAACATTGAGGGGGAAGCTACCGCGATTTACCTCACCCGTCTCATCAAACCGCTTAACATCAAGGTCACCCGGATCGCCTGCGGCATTCCGGTCGGTGTCGATCTGGAATATGCCGATGAAGTGACCCTCGCCAAATCGCTCGAAGGGCGCCGCGAAATCGGATAAAATTTCCTTGACGAGCCGAAAGGGGGTATGCTATCTTTTAAAAATACCCCTTAGCATTAATATCGGTATTTAAAGAAGTTTTCGGTTTTAGAGAAGAAGAGGCCTGCAGCAAACTGCAGGCCTCTTCGGCCCGAAAGGGCCAGGTGTCTCTTTCATCTCGGGTAATCAGATTCTCGAAGGGAGTTCTGTCGATGGGAAAATATCGCGTCTTACCGGGTCCCGAAGCGTTCTTGCCCCCCTCTGCCGCCTGTGCGGGGATTGTCCTGCCTGACCCGGGCCAGGGCCACATTAACGGCGAGATCGTCCATGAAGATGTTGCAATGGAAGAGGCCGCAAAGCAATTTCTGATGGCGAAGGTGCCGACGGTCTTCCCCGGTCCGCTCGTCCTCTGGAACTGGAACGAGAAGGCGGCCAAAAAGGCGACCGCGATTAAAGCCCTTTACGATGAGCTTAAATCTCACAACCCCGGGGCGCTGCTCATCCCGATGCCTGATTACCGGCCGAAATATCCGAAAATTAATCCTGAAGTCGAGATCAACCCAAACCACCCTAATCTCACCATCTGGCACAATAAAATTGATGTGTGCATGTTTGTCGGCGTCCACTGCCATCAGGCGAATCTCTCTCTTAAGATTATCCGGGGAGGGACGAACTGCTATACGATCGCAATGTGTGCTCAAGCGGGTCACGAAGATGCGATGCTCTCCTTCCGTGATGCGACGCCCGAAAAGATCTGGAAGTTCGTGGAGGCTGTTCGGAAGGCGAAAGCGTCCGGTGTTTATGCCAACCCCAATGGGGTGACTGTTTCGAAGGCTTAAAGCCAAAGGTGGACGAGTACCCTAAATCCTAATTGAGGAGGGGACCAATGGAAGCGAATTCGGTAATCGGTACGGTTAATAAAAAGGGTCAGAAGATCGTTGATCCGGAGTACCTCTTTTTTGAGGCCCCCCGGCAGCAGTACTTCATGACCGGGAGCGAGGTCGTTCGCGAAGCGATCCGTCGGGCGAGCGTCGATATCTCCGTCGCTTATCCCATTACTCCTCAGAGCGAGGCGGCGGCGATGGTCGGCGACCTCTATGTGGAAGGTTACGTCGGCGACTACTTCCGGGGAGAGAGTGAATTTGCCGTGATGTCGCAGTGTGCCGGCGCTTCCTTCGGCGGGGCGCGTGTCTTCACCACCACCTCCGGACCGGGAACCCTCCGCGCGTATGAAAACTTCCCCATGTGGGCCGGCTCTCGTCTCCCGATTCTGATCAACGTGATGGTTCGCGGCATCAACTCCCCGCTGAACATCCAGCCCGATACCCTCGAGCTCGGCATGATCCTCGATACGGGGATGCTCATCTGGCACGCGGAAACCGCGCAGGAGCTTTTTGATTATCTTCTCAAAGGCTACATCGTCGCGGAAGAGCCGGATGTCCATCTTCCGATCGCCGTCGTGATCGACGGATTCTTCGTCAGCCACACCAAAGACATGGTGATGATCCCTTCCGCCGATTTGGCCCTGACCCCTTACAATCCCTATCGCTCTCCGGTGCCCTGTATGGATATGGAAGTTCCGCCGGTCCGGATGATGCGAGATCCATTCGTGATGAAGAGCAACTACATCAGCTATGCAACCCATGCCAGCTGGCAGCAAGAGATTCGCGCCGCCATCGAGCGCTCTCGAAAGCACACGATCCGCCTGATCGGGGGATTGATCGAGGAAGAAAACAGCGACGCGGATATCCTCATCGTTTCCTCGGGGACCGCGGTGGCGCAGGGCCGAGAGGCGATCCGTCTTTTGGCGGAAGAGGGAATCCGGGTCGGTATCGTCAAGGTGAAGACCCTTCGTCCTTTCCCTCACGAAGAGATCCGTCAGGCGACCAAGAATGCCAAGCTGATCTTTGTGCCGGAGTTCAATGTTGTCGGCTGGATGGCGAGAGAGATCAAGGCCGTGATCCCCGATAACCATCGTGTGATCGAAGGGCCGCATGTGGCCGGTGGAATGACGCTCCCCCCCGAAGTGATCGTGGAAGAGATTAAAAAGGTGCTGGCCGGTAAAAAGGAGGTGGTTCATGGGTAAGGAAAAGATCAAGATCTGCGAAGAATTTTATGACATCATGCCTCCCGAATACCGCGAGCTGGTCGACAGCTCGACCTATGGCAAAGAGGGGCGCGGCTGGAAGGATGTCGGGGTCGCCAAAGAGCTGATCGAAGAGCACTCCCTCTGTGCCGGATGTCCGGAGTCGATCGCCTTCCGCTATGTTTTGGCCTGTCTCCCCAATCCGGAAGACACCGTCATGGTCGGATCGACCGGTTGTACCAGCTTGGTATTTCCCCACGTGGCCGTCCACAATATCCATTCTCTCTTTGGAAACCAAAATGCCGTTGCATCGGGACTGAAACGGGCCCTGGCCCATCGGTTTCCCGGGAAGGTGAAAGACGTCGTGGTCCTCGCCGGTGACGGCGCCACGGTCGACATCGGTCTTGATATGACCCTCCAGTCGTGGTTCCGTCAGGAGAAATTCTTGACGATCTGTTTCGACAACGAGCTCTATGCGAACACCGGAGGCCAGGAGAGCGGCCTGATGCAAAAAGGGTTTGTCTCCAAGATGGCCCCTGCCGGAAAGAAATTCGACAAGGTCCGCCTTCCGGAAATTGCGGAGGAGTCGGGCTGCCATTATGTCGCGACCCTCACGGTCAGCAAACCGAATCGGGTTGAAAAGGCGATTCGCCAGGGGGTTCTCATCGCCCGCGAAGTCGGTCCCACCTACATCCAGCTCTACACGCCATGCATCCTCGAGATCGGAAAACAGGCGATGGAAGGACTTCAGGAGATGAGAGATTCCGAGGGGCCGAATGAGCGCTTCGCCTTCAAGGAGTATATCTCTGAGGAAGCGAAGGCCTATTTGGCGAGTTTGGAGAAGGAAAAGAAACCGGCGGCAATACCGACCCAGGGATAAGGAGTCAGCCATGAGAAAGCGAGTCAATATTCGGATGTCGGGATTGGGAGGACAAGGGGTGGTGACCTCCGCCCATGTCTTGGCGACGGCCGCCTCCAAAGAGGGAAAACATGCCATCTCGAACCCCTTCTTCGGAGCCGAAAAGAGAATGGCCCCGGCCGAAAGCTACGTGCGGATCGCCGGCGAGCGGATCTATGATCGGGGTGAGCTCGTTTATCCCGATGTCATCATGGTCTTCCATCCTCAGGTGATCACACTCGGGAAGTGCTACACGATGCCCTTTTACTCGGGGATTAAAGCGGGCGGCATTCTGATCATCAACTCGGATGAGCCGATTCCTCTGTCCGATGATGACCTCGGCTTCTTGGAAAAGCAGAACGTCCCGATTTTCACCGTTGCGGCGACGACCCTGGCGGTCGAGACGGCGGGGACGGAGCTGGCGACGAACATGGGGATGCTCGGCGCGTTGATGGGAGCCACCCGAATCGTCGCCATGGATGCAATGGAGGCGGCGCTGCAAGACCGGTTCGGCAAGAAGTATGTCGCCTCCGGCGGAACGGCGACGCTCGATGAAGCGATCAAGAAGAAGTTCGCCAAGAAGGAGCAGCTTTTGGCGAAGAATATGGAAACGATCCGAAAGGGCTTTGATCTCGGCGCCGCCTGGGCTGAAACGATTAAAACCCCGATGTTGGTCTAAGGTTCGAAGGAGGAGAGTTACGCAATGTATGCTGTCGCTGAAGTAGTTGACGAAGCGTGTGTGGCCCACAAGGGATGCCGTTTGTGCATCATGTACTGTCCGGAGGCCGATACGATTCTTTTTGATAAAACAAAAAAGGTCGCGGTGGTCGTAGAGCAGCGGTGTAAAGGTTGCGAGCTCTGCGTGGTGGTCTGCTCCGCCGCGAAACACAATGCCATCCGACTTGTTCACCGATAAGGCGTAACTTCATTTTTAAAACCCCATCGTTTTTCAGCGATGGGGTTTTTTTATTACGACCGAGAGAGGAAGACCCATCACTCACGCAAAGGAGGAAATATGGCCGGCAATGTCGAAAAATCGTTAGCGGGTGTTATCGAGGCCATGAAGCATCTGAATCAGCAGTTTGAGGATAAGATCGAAGAGCTTCGGCAGAAGGGAAAAGACGAAGAGGCGCTGCAGGTGCTGGTGAAGGGGGCGATGGCGATGAAGGATGCCAGCGGAATCTATCTCTCCTGGGCCAACCATTACATCGCGCGTCTTCAGCAGACGGAAGGTTTGGATCCGGAAGATGAAGAGTCGGTGATCGTCGAGGAATAGGGTTTCCTTACGGATTTTAGCCCGCCGTCCCGATTTTCCATCCTAAAGCGGTCCTCAACATTGCGCAAAAATGGACTCCGTGGTATAAAATAATGTGGCTGGAGAAGTAGCCCTTCCTAGGATTGATCGATGCCCGATTCCGGTTTAGTCATGTACGAGGAAGAGTTCAAGCAGATCGATGCGGAGCTCTCCAAACTGCATCAGCTGGCGAACGCGAAAGTCACCTTCCTCGTCGATAAGAATGGACAGCTCATTGCAAGCGTCGGAGAGACCCAAAATCTCGATACGACGTCGCTTGCCTCTCTCACGGCGGGCAACATCGCCGCCACGGGGGGGATGGCAAAGCTTTTGGGCGAGAAAGAATTCTCGATCCTCTTTCACGAAGGGGAGAAAGACAATGTTCATATCTCGTTGATCGGAGACCGGGTGATCTTGGTGGTCGTCTTCGATCAACGCTCTTCCTTGGGTCTGGTTCGTTTGAGGGTGAAGAAGAGCTCTGAAGTCTTCGTCCAGATCTTCTCAAAAATCATGGATAAAGTAGATAAAGAAAAAGAGAACAAAAGCAGCCGATCGCCCTTTGCGGAGATCACGGAAGATGACATTGATCGGCTGTTCGGATGATTTATTGTGAGCGCTCCGCTCGCAAATGATATGCAACCCGTCTTCATATCACTTCACCGCTGTTTTTTTGTAAGGACTCTGCATGTCGTTCATTAACTACTCGGCCCGAGAGATCAATTGTAAGATCGTTTACTACGGCCCCGGTCTCTGCGGCAAGACGACCAACCTGATCTACATCTATAAGAAGACCAATCCCGACAGCAAGGGAAAGATGATCTCGCTCGCGACCGAGACGGAGCGGACCCTCTTTTTCGATTTTCTCCCGTTGGCGCTCGGCAACATCAAAGGCTTCAAGGTCCGGTTTCATCTTTATACCGTGCCGGGGCAGGTCTTCTACGATGCGAGCCGGAAGCTGATTCTGCGGGGGGTTGACGGTGTCATCTTCGTCGCCGACTCTCAGGTGGAGCGGATGGAAGCGAACATCGAGAGCATGGAAAACCTGCGGAAGAACCTGAAGGACCAGGGGTTGAATTTGGACGCGATGCCTTTCGTCATTCAATACAACAAGCGCGATCTGCCGAATGTCGTGCCGGTGGAAGAGCTCAACCGGGTGCTCAATCCGCGCAACGTTCCCAATTTCGAAGCGGTGGCGGCGACCGGCAAAGGGGTTTTCGATACGCTGAAGGAGCTTGCGAAGACCGTCATCATGGAATTAAAGAAAAAATCTTAACCCTTTCCTCTCTTGATCCACGACCGAACCAAATCATAGGGATCCCGCTTCCTCAGAAGAATCGCCTCAATCTCCCGATCATCAAAAGAAGCCTCCGAAACAGTCTCTCCGAGAACCTCCCTCAGATGGGTCCGCAGCTCTTCTTCAACAAATTTTTTTTGTCTACTGATCCGGGCGTCCCGGTCGGCCGATGCTTTTTCAATCTCCGAGAGGAGGAGGAGAAGCCCCTCTCCTTTTTCGGCGGAGATCTTGATCAGAGGCCGATCATACACGGTCTCCCGAAGTTGGTGAAGCAGCTCCCGGGCCTCTCTCCGGTCCCCTTTGTTGACGGCGACCACGTCGCCGATTTCGAGCAGGCCCGCCTTCATCATCTGCACGTCGTCCCCCATCCCCGGAGCGAGAACCAACACCACCACATCGGCCAGGCGGGCGATCTCCACCTCGTCTTGACCGACGCCGACCGTCTCGATCAAGATCACCTCTTTCCCCATCGCATCGAGGATATGGATCGCATCGAAGAGGGCCGGGCTGATCCCGCCCCAGGCCCCGCGGGTGGCGAGGCTTCGGATAAACACCTGCCGGTCTAAAAAATGAGGATGCATCCGGAGACGATCGCCCAGAATGGCGCCCCCTGAGAGGGGGCTGGTCGGATCGATCGCCAGGACGCCGACCGACCGCTTTTGTTTTCGGAAGGAGGTGATCAGTTGGTTAATCAGGGTGCTCTTTCCGGCGCCGGCCGGACCGGTCACCCCGATGAGGGTGGCTCGGCCGGTATGGGGGAAGAGGGCTTTGAGGAGGGGGCGCGCCGCCCGATCGTGATTCTCAACGAGGGTCAACAGGCGCGAGGCGGAACGGACATCGCCTTTTAAGATTTGTCGCGTCCAGGCCTCTTTATTCCAGGAGCGTTTTTGCAATGACCTTCCTCTGGATCTCAGAGGTCCCTTCGCCGATCTCGCAAAGCTTGGCATCGCGGAAGTAGCGCTCCACCGGATAATCCTTCAGATAGCCGGAGCCGCCGTGGATCTGAATCGCCTGGGTCGTCGCCCGCATCGCCGCCTCCGACGCAAAGAGCTTCGCCTCCGAGGCGGCCTGTTTGTACTCTTCTCCGGCATCCTTTAAGAGGGCGGCGCGGTAGACGAGAAGACGCGCGGCGTCGATCTCGGTCGCCATGTCGGAGAGCTTCCACTGGATCGCCTGGAAATCGCCGATCGGTTTTCCGAATTGCTCACGCTCCTTTGCATATTGAATGGAGTCTTCCAGCGCGGCGCGCGCCAATCCGACCGCCATCGCCCCGATGCCGATCCGGCCGCCGTCCAAAATCTGGAGGACATCGTCAAAGCCGCGATGAAGGGTTCCGATCAGATTTTCTTTTGGAATCTTGAGCTGATCGAAATGGAGCGCCGCCGTATCGGAGGCCCGCACGCCCAGCTTCTTCTCGACCTTCCCAACGGTCAGGCCGGGGGTTCCCGCCTCAACCACGAATGCGGAAATCCCACGCATGCCTTGGCTCCGATCGGTCGAAGCGGTGATCACATATACGCCGGCGACCGAGCCTTGCGTGATGAAGAGTTTGCTTCCGTTAAGCACCCAGTGATCCCCTTGCAGGGCGGCGCTCGTCTCCATCGCCGCGGCGTCGGAGCCCGATCCCGGCTCGGTCAGCGCCCAAGCGCCGAGCTTCTCTCCCTTCGCCAGCGGAACGACATACCGTTGCCGCTGCGCCTCGTTTCCGAATCGGTAGAGGTGCATCGTGCAGAGGGAGTTGTGCGAGGCGACGATCAACGCCGTGGCGCCGTCGACCCGCGCGATCTCTTCCAGGATGATCGCCGCCTCCATCGCCCCGAGCCCCGCGCCGCCGTACTGCTCCGGGATGGCGATTCCGAGGAGCTTGAGCGCCGCCAGCTGGGGGATCAGCTCATGCGGAAAGCGCATCGTCTCATCCCGCTCCGACGCCCCCGGCGCGATCTTGGCGGCGGCGAACTCCCGGATCGTCTGCTGAAGCAGTTTTTGCTCTTCGGTCAGGTCGAAATCGATCATCGAACGTTACCCTGCCAGCTTATTGATAATGAGCTCCCGAATTTTTTCGGGAAGTTTTCGGGAAAAGGTTTGGTAGAGGTTGGCCTTCTTGGTGAAATATTCGTTCTCGGACAGCAGGCGGGCCTCTCTCGTTTTTTCGAGAAGATCGAGCTTGGCCTGCAGCGCCGATTTCAGCTCGCTCCCCAACTGCGCCACCAGCACCTTGTTTCGCTCCATCTCTTTTTCACGAAAGTATTTCAGCAGCTTCTGAACCGAGTAGGCGGTGGTCCCGGCCGCGAAGAGGGGAAGCAGGACCGATAAGAATCGATACGTCCCGCTGCTGACGACCCGGGTTCCTCCTTTCATTAATCCCCACGATGCGAGGGTGGCGTAAATCGGAGAGGTGGTGAAGGTGGAGGCGACCCAGCCGCCGACCAGAAGGGCGGCGACGGCGCTGGCGCCGGGGATTTGATTGAAGAGCTGTTTGAGGAGATAGCGGCCGATCTCTTTTCGCTCTTGCGCCATTTTTTTCTTGTCCCATTTTTTAAGACGGGTGAAGATGTCGGCCGCAATGTCGCTGATCTTGTCCATCGCCGTTACTCTTCTTCCTTGGGGACAAAGTAGACGTCGGTCGCTTTGAATTTGCTGTTCCGGAGAAACTGCGCCTGCACCGGCATCCCGATTTGCGCCTGATCGGGCTCGACGCCGATCAATCGGGAGAGGAAGAGGGTGTCGATCCCGCGAAACTCCACCAGGATCAAGGTGAACGGCGTCTCCTTCAGAAACGCCTCCCCGCCGAAGTAGCAGGTGGTGTGGGTATGGACCTTCCCCTCCAGCGGCAGCTCGATCCAATCGGTCTTGGCCCCGCACTCCATGCAGTGCGCGCGGGGGGTGGCGTATTTCCTTTTACATTTTTTGCAAGCGCTCCCGAGGAGCTTTCCCTGGGAAAGTCCGACGAAGAAGGGGGAGTCTTGCGCATACGAGTGGAGGTAGTCGATCTCGTAGTGCCATTTCATGATGATCGGATCGGTCTTGTAAAGGATGGTCCCTTCGTCTGTTTCGGGAAGGCGGGTTTTCTTGGCCATGGCGTCTCCGTATGGGAGGTGAATGAGCGTTGATAAAGTCTGGAAATAGTTTACTTTGGATTCAATCTTTCTGCAAGGCGGGAGTTAAATGGGGCCATCGACTGTCGCACGATTAAATCTGGCTCAGGATCTTCTCACATTCTTCAGGAGTAAAGTCTTGTCGATAAAAGCGGAGGAAGAGCTCCCTCCTGATTTCTCTTGGGTCGGCATTTGGATTTTGGTTGAGGATCGAGGCGAGCACCTGTTTGCGGGCCATGTCGAACATCGAAAAGCCCATCTTCAACCGCTCTTGTCCGGTTTTGTTCATCATCATTTGGTTAAATAGAGACTCTATCTCTGGAGTTGTATCCTTCATTCGTTTACCCTTCGGTAAATTTCCCCTAGCCTTAATTTCTTTACCCATTCCTCGATATATCGTCGATCCAGATTGGGATCTGTTTCCATGAGATTTTTTACGTCCCTGATCTGCATTTCGGAGAAGCTGTCTCTGGCCCAGTCAAGTTTGGACAAGATCAGATCCTCGGGTGAGACCACATCGATGCTCATTCCTTCAAAGGGAATGCTGCGCTTTCGTTCGAACTCAACCCTGCGGTATTCTGTATCTTTCCGGACGATAAAGTCAATCTTGACGACCTCTGGCCGATGAATGATATTGAACATGCTCTTTCGACGCAAGGCGTCATGGACCATCTCCGGATCAATGTAGAAGTCAGCAGAAAATAGGGAGAAGAGTCTCTCGGCGTCGTGTT
>SCUR01000223.1 GCA_004297235.1 Candidatus Manganitrophaceae bacterium
ATCCAAGCGGAGCAGGGCGTCGGCCCGCTCCTGCCGGATCGCCATCGCATCGGCGATCGGCTTCTTGAGGAAGGTGTCGACGCGTTTCAGGATCGGATGATACGCCCCGCCGGAGAAGCGGGGGCGCGCTTCGTAGCAGAAGCCAAGGGTGATCAGCGCCGCCTCTTCGAATTCGAGCTGATAGGTCTCCTCCGTCGCATCGCCGAGCGGGGCCAGCTCCCTGTACATTCGGACCACTTCCAGCGCCCGCTCGCGAAGGTTGTGCGCCTTCTCGGTATTGAGCGCCAGGATCTGATAGGCGACCGATGCTTCGGGCGCGACGATCGCGATGATGCTCTTGGCGCCGAGGGTCCGCATCGCGGAGAGGCGATGGTGGCCGTTCGGCGTCCAGTATTTTGCGGCCCCCTCCTTGTCGATCCGGACGGCGATGATCGGATCCAGGAAACGCCCGATCTTCCCGATCACCCGTTCCAGTTTCCGGACGTGCGTTTCGGAGAGATTGCGCTGATAAGGGGTCGGCTCGACCTTGTCGATCGGCAGCGCCGCCATCACCAGCCATCGGCCGCCGTACGGCTCCCGATAGATCGACAGCACTTTGCCGCCGTCGGCTTCGATCTGCTGATGCAGTTCGATCACCTCCCCCGGCGGCTTCGCGGCCTGCAGATCGGTCGCAATCAATCCGACCGACGCGCCCGCCGGCTTCCGCCGCTTCCGAACCGCGCCCGGCGCCCGCGGCTTCCTCGGTTTTTTCTCCGGCATGATCGCTCCCTCCGAGAGGATACCGCCCTATCATAATCAAGCGGGAGTCAAAAGGGAAGTACCCGCTGATCAATAGGTAAGCGGCGATACCTGCAAAGAGATTAATGCATCGGAGGGTTTTCTCCTGCCTCCTTCGGGTAATTGATCGCCTTCGGACACGCTGTTAGACTCAGGATCAATGATCAAGCCGTTCCACAAGAGCAAAGTGCGGCCGGTCTCCGATCCATCGGTTCCAAGGAGATCGAGGCCCGGCCCGTCGGTTCTCAACGTTTAAGAAGTGAAGGAGGTTCGATGATGAAATTTAAAACAATCGCAATCAGCTTGGTGATCGGTCTGTTCCTTGTCTCCTCGGTCTACGCAGCGGGGAGCAGCAAGGTCCAAAGCGGCAGCACGCAGCAAGATCAAGGCGCCGGCACGGGAGGGGGAATGCAAAACGGCGGCGCCGCGGAAGCTCCGGTCACCGAGATTGTAATCATGGAGATCCAACAAGATCTGAACGACCAAGGGTACAACGCAGGAAAGCCCGACGGAAAACTGAATTCCTCCACGCAGCAGGCGCTCCGCGACTTCCAGAAGGCGAAAGGACTCCCACAGACCGGACAGCCCGACAAGCAGACGAGGGCCGCCCTCGGCGTGAACGAGAGCGGCACCGGCAAGGGAGGGAGTCAACAAGGGGGGAGTACGCAAAACGGTGGCTCGCAAAGGAAATGAGATAATGCAGCCCTTCCAGCAGACCAAAAAGCGAATTCACCTTTCTGATCTCAGGAGAGAAGGCTGACGTTGGTTCAACCTTCTCTCCTCATTTTTTGACGCTCCTTCAGCCCTGAAACGCCGTGTCCCCGACGCGGCTTCCGATACCGGCCGGTTTTACTCGTTGGACGCTCTTCTCCTTTTTAGATGCCGCGAGGGTGATTAATATCGGTACACTTTTATTTCCCCCCTCGAAACGCCTCATCTTCCTCCGCCCCTGGGCGCGGCTTCCATTGCAAAGAATAATACTCTCCGCGATCGCGCCCCCACGGATCGAATGCGTTCACGACATTCGACAACTCCGGCGCCAATTCCGGCGTCACCCGCAGCAGCACCCGCTTGAGCGGGGAGACCTCCACGACATGGCCGTTCGGCGTTCCCTTTTCCATCACCTTGCCGTCGGGGCCGTTGTTCGTCACCCACTCCACGCCGAGGTGGGTGTAGAACTCGGGGCGGAAGGAGGAGGTGAAGAAGCGGTCGCTGAACAACCGCCGGGAGGCGTTGAGGATGAAGACTTGGAATTGGGTCTCCGAGATCGCGTAGCCGTGCGGCCGGGTGAATTCCGAGAGCCAGCCGACGACGGTATCGACATCTTCGATATTGTCGACCAGGCTCTTGTCGGGATGGCCGAGACAGTCGGTGATCGGCGTGCCGTCGTCGTTGACCTGGGCGGAGGTGATCACCTTGGAGGCATCGCACTGATGCTGGCCGTAGACCTCGCGGAGAAGACCGACCAGCCGCGCCTGCTCGGCGCGCTCCGGCGAATCTTTCGCGAGATGCGGGTCGATGAAGTCATCGAAGCTCGTCAGCTGCTTCAGGCCGTACTGCCGCCGGAACTCATTAAAGCGGGGGACCCCCCGCTCGCGATCGCGGATCAGATCGAGCGCCACCACGTCGAGCTTGTTCGTCGCCGTCTGCAGCCGCGGCATCGGGAGGTTCTGGAGGAACTGCGGCTGGTTCTGCAGCGTGAGAAGGCCGAGACGCTGGCGCCCCATCGAGAGGGCCCAGCTTGCGAGCCCGCGGCTCTCCATCGCCGCCGTCGCTTTCCCCCGGAAGGTCTCGATCACCGGGATCTTGTAGCGGACGGTGTTCGGGCGGCCGACCTCCCGGAATTCGATCAGATCGGGGACCAGCGCGTGCAGGCGGTAGACGGTGACGAACTCCTCCGGAAAGTTGAAGGGGGAGCCGAAGTGATTGACCCCGCCGTTGACATGATCGGGATTCCGGATGCTCCAGATGTCGGTCTTGGCCGGATCGAACTTGGCGAAGATCGCATCGTCGGCGTAGACCCGACTCCCCAACCCGAAGATCCCCGGCCCCGAAGCGAAGACCGAATACCATTGCGAGGCCTCTTTCGCATTCTTCGATTTGCCGAAGTTGTCGATAACGATCTTCTCCAGCGCCCGTGAGACGAGGGTGTCGCCGTGGATCAGCCCGCTCCAGTTGGAGTTCATCCCGAGAAAGAGCGGCTCGTCGTAGAGGAGCTGCGGGGTCCATTCGATCGTGTGGATCTTGGCGATCTCCGCCGAGACGACCAGGCGCGCCACTTCAAAGAGCTCGTCGTCGGTCACCTGCTTGTAGGAGATCACGGCATCGGGCTGCGCCGGGTTGCGAAGGCCCGAGTCGGCCTCCGGCATTTTCTCCGCGCGCCGGCGGAAGGCCTCGACAAAGAGGTTGTGCTCGCGGGCGAAGACGTTATGATAGAAGCTCATTCCGATCGACCAGTTGTCGGGGAAGGCGGTCGCCTCCTGGCCCGACCAGGCGGCGTTGATCGGGTCGCCCGGGGCGAACGGGGGAAGATAGCCGTTCTTCTCGCCGGCGGCTTCCCGCTGCGGGATCGACACCAGCAGCAGCTTCGCCCGATCGGCCGGGTCGCGCTTCACGCGGCGGCGCGAGGTCTCGTCGAAGCCGTAAAGCTGGGAGGCGTCCCACCAGGCGGTGTTGGTGTTGCGCGTCGTCTTGTATGCGCGGGTCGGAATCTCTTTCCCCTTGTGGGTGAAGGTGGCCGGCGCGCTCTCATCGGCGATCAGCAGCTTTTCCATCCGATCGTCGGGACGGCAGCCGAGCTTCGCGATCTCCTCCGGCGTGAGCGGCGTCTCGACATTGTCGAGACGCTGGCTGGCGCAGCCGACGGCCATCATCTCCGATCGGTTCCGCCCCTCTTCCAGATGGGAGAACCAATCGTGCGTCATGAACTGGATCCAAAACGCCGCCAGGACGTTGAAGAAGGGAGCCTTCTTGTAGTCGCAGTTTGCCTCCGGTGAATTGTCGGGGAGCCCCTGCCCCTCGCGGCACTTCTCCGGCTGCGATTGGGCGCGGGTGAAGAGCTTCCGGCTGATCACCTGCGGATCGGGGGTGAGCAGGCCGAGGCGGTCGCCGTGGCGATTCTTCGCCAATTCATTTTTGCCGAGGTCGGGGAAGGTCGCCTCGAACTGGACGTTTCGGGCGAACGGCATGCCGGCCGATCCCATCGCCGGGTTCTTCAGGTCGTTGCAGATGCCGGTGACATTCCGAAAGCGGATCAGCTCTCCCTTGCAGAGCTGCGGGCCGTCCCCGCCGACCGCCTGATAGAAGGGGCTTGCCTTCGGCAGCCGCATCGTGTCCCACACTTTCAGCGCCGCGCCGGGAACGCCGTTGCGTCCCTGCAAATAATCGGGATAGGTCCCGCTGTTGTCGAAGAGATTAAATTTGATCAGCTCCATTCGGGCATATTCGAGATCGAGCAGCGCGCCGTCGATCCCGCGGCCGTTCGGATCGAGATGCCGGTTCTGGTCGTTCGATCCGGGGACGCGGCTGCTCCGATCGCCGGTGGCCCAGTAGTTGGTCCAATCGATCCAAGGGGTGTTTCGAAAAGCGGCGGCCTTCTCTCCGCCGCGGCAGCGGGCGGTCGATTCCTGGACCTTTCCGAGGAACCGGTCGGTCCGCTCGGCCGCGACGGGGCGGAACCCGGTCGCCGCCATCTTCGCGCAGTCATCCAGATCGCGCTGCGTCTCCAGCCGCTGCTTCACGCCGGCGCAGCCGCTGATCAGGATCGTCATCAACAGAATGGAGCAAGCCGCTCTTCTCATTTCCCCTCCTGGGTTGACCTCTTTTGTCTTGATCTTCAATCGGGGCCGGGACATCCTCTCCCGTCCGCGCATGCATCGCTGCCTGATATAGCACGCGGAAAAATGCAATTCAATAAAAAACGGAAGTCCCCGTGGGCCCGAGCGCGGGCGAATCGCTCCGGAAAGGGTCGAGCAGGGCGCTCGATCCGGAGGATGCCAGGGTCCCCGAGAGGGAGTCCTTGCTTCCCGAAGCCCACGGGGAGGTGAAGCGGTCGCAGGCGGAAATCGACGGCGACCGCGCGCTCTCTTGATGTTATCCGGTATGTGCAACAGGAATGCCGTGCGCGTGTTTCCCTCCGCGGCGTCGCCTTTCCCCGCGAGTGGCAACGGTTTTATGAGGCGAGGCGCGAGCCGGTCCAGTGGTTCGAGGAGGGAGGGTGCGGCGTTTTTCGGATACACCCGGCGTCAAAAGAATACAGCCTCGGATCGATCGAGAAGAAAGGTCGGTTTATTTCTCGGACGATTTTCTTTTCGAAGGGGGCCCCCGCCTTCGCGCGGCCGTGGGCGCGGAGGGTGGCCGTTAAGATCCAGCTTCCCCCCTGCAACGGGACGCCGTCGAGGAGGACCCCCAGCGAGATCGGCTCTTCGGCGGCCGCTCCGAGCGGCAGTAAAAGAAGGAGACCGATCAGCGCCGGCCGGACGCAGGAGCGCGCTTGGGGGCATGGGAGAGTCCGTCCAAGCGCGCAGACGCTTCGCTCTTGACCGTGAGTCCTCATTCCGAATGGATCGGTTCCTAATCCTGAATGGACTTTCGAAGGATCTCGCCGGACTCATTGGTAATGATCAGGTCCTCTCCGTCCCATGCGATCGCTTCGGCTTGGCCGAAGAGGAGAGAGAGACGCCGATGTTCGCCGGCGAGATAGTTTTCGCTCCCGCCCGGTTTTTGAAAGAGATGGACGGCGGTGTAGGTGAGGACGGCCAGACGCGATCCGTCGGGGGAGAGATCGGCCCCGGTCACCAGACCATCGACCTTGGCCTTGCCGATGAAGGAGGCGACCTGCGCTCGCTCCGGACGCGAGAGGTCGAGCCGGTAGAGGTTTGTTTCGTCGTCGCCGTGCTCTTTAGTAAGAAGGTAGACGGCCCCGTTTGAGAAAAAACAGGCCTCGGTATCGGGGGAGCGAAGCGCCGGGTAGCGGAAGGGGAAGCGGGCGGCGACCGTCGCGGCCCGCACGCGACGGGGATCGACCTCCGGGACCCGGTAGACGACGAGATCGGTGCGGCGGTTCCGATTATCTCCGATGTCGCAGAGATAGAGGAATCCGGCGTCGTCGATGGCGATATCTTCCCAGTCGACGTTGCGCGCGCCGGCGATTTCGACCGTCCCGACGCTTCGACCCTCGCGGGTGACGGCGAAGATCCGCGCCCGGTCGCCCGAGTCGTTGTGGGTCCAAAAGATCCCGTCAAAACGGCGGCTTTTGACCAGGCCGGACGATTCGTTGACGGCGGGATCTTCGAAGCGGGCGTCGGGCGCCTCAAAAAAAGGGGGGCGCCCGTAAGCCGTCCCGGCCAGGAGGAAAATGAGGATCCATAATCGAACGGCGGAGAAAATCATTGTCCGCCCGGGTGGGATGTTCTCTTTCAAAGAGGGGCGCCGACCGGAGCGCCCGATAAAATCCATGAACGATTATTTCTTGAAGATCTTCCGTAACCCGCCGAGGAATCCCTTCGGCTCTTGGGCCTGCAGAAGAATGTCAAGCTCCCCTTTGTCGAAGAAGATGCCGGAGCAGTGGTCGCATCGATCGACTTTGATCCCGAGATGCTCGACCTCTTGAAGATCCGAACCGCACTTGGGGCATTTCATCCAGTGTATGTTCTTTCGGCCCTGGGATGCTTGGGCGGCGCGATGGGCATCGCTCTCTTTTCTCATTTTCTCGATCAATTCTTTGTTCTTCTTGAAGAAGTATTCTTCCTCGGCGCTGTAGCCGAGTTTTTTCATGTCCTGCTCCATCCGGGAAACCTCCATCGTTGTCCATGTCCGGAGTCGGATTATACGATGTGCCTCCATCTTTTGCAATCACCTCGGACCGGCCGGTCCGGACAAATCGGTTGCGTTCTCTAAAATTAGAACTATAATGGAAAGGTATTTTCACAGGGTGAAGCGACAACAACCGAAGGAGAAGTAGGATGAGACGATTTTGGGTGATCCTCGCATTGGTTTTGATGGCGGTTCCGCTGGCGATGGCGGCGGCGCCGAAAACGTATCAGGTGACCGGTCCGATTGTCGATCTGAAGGACGACATGATCACCGTGGAAAAAGATAAAGAGAAGTGGCAGGTCGCGCGCGACAAAGACACCAAAGTGAAGGGAGAACTGAAGGTCGGCTCCAAGGTGACGATCGAATACCGGATGATCGCCACCTCGATCGAGGTGAAGGACAAGAAATAGTCGCGCTTTATCTCTCAAGAGATCAAGGCCTGTCGAATAGGGTTTCTCGACAGGCCTTTCTTTTTTGAGAAATTCTCCCTGCTCGTCCCCAGTCGAAGAGATCTTCCGTCGCGCTCTTCCGAGCGCGCGGGCGTTCAGAGCGGTCGATGGGGGCCCGCTGCCTTTCCGGAGGAGGGCATCTCTTCCACAATCTGGAGTAGGTCGTACTCCGAGATGATTCCGACCAGCTTCCCGTTCTCAACCACCGGCAGGCATCCGATTTTCTTCGTCCGCATCAGCTTGGCCGCTTCCTGGATCGGGGCGCCGGGGGCGATGGTTTCGACCTGGGTCTTCATGACCTTCTCGATGGGGATGGTCGAGAGAAACTGCTTCCGCTCGACCTCGGGAGCCGGATCGGCGATGGCGGAGAGCGAAGCGTGAAGGAGGTCCCGATGGCTGACGACGCCGACGAGCCGGTTGTCTTGATCGACGACCGGAATATGGCGGACCCGCGCCCAGTTCATGATCTCTTGCGCCGCGAAGAGCTTTTTGTCCGAACGGATGGTGAAAACTTTCTGGGTCATATAGTCGTAGACGCGCATCTTCAATCCTCCCGTTCACCGGGTGAGATCATAACCGATCGAGGTTTGAATATCAATGATGAAGAGGGGGTTCCTCCGCCGGGGCCGATTTCGAAAGGGGATGAGCGTTTTCAGCGCGGGGTGCTTTTCGCTTTGGCCGAGCTTTGCGGCTTCGACGGCGCGGCGGAGCGTCCGGATCGAACTGCGCAGGAGCCGGCGCGGCGCTTCACCGCCGTGAGGGGGGGAGGCGATGCCGGTTCTCTTCATGGGGGGATTATCACGTTTCGGAGTGCACAGGAGGGGACAAGGAGCAATCTGAGAATGAGGAATCGAAGCGTTTGATTCCTGATTAAGATCGAATCGATCGTCTGTTCTCCTCATCCCAACGCCACGCCGATTCCGCGCCATGAAGATGGACGCCGCCGAGCCAGCGGTCGATTCCGTTGAGCTTGACCCAATCGGCTTCGCCTCTCAGGACCGCCCGGCCGGTGTCGGTCAGCCCAAGGGTAAGTCCTGTGATCGGAGCATTGCCTGTCGGCCATGGATCGGCGCCGTTGACTTTAAGCAGCGGAGAAGGCCCTCCCGCGAGCCGCTTGAGAGACGGGTAGAAGATGCCGTCGGTCATCCAAAAAACCTCCTCCCGATCATTCACCGCGCGGAAGATCCGGTCGGGACGGCTCTCTCCCGATGCGACCGCTTCCATCGCCATTCGCTCGGTCCGGTTCAGTCCGTTTTCCTTCGATGGGAATTCTCGTAGATGGCGGAGGAGGGCGGCGCGAAGAAAGGGGAGGGGAGTCGTATCGTCATCAATGAGCCGTTCGAGGCCGGTCGGGTCGGGGGCGCAGAAGGCCTGCCAGGCCCGGCGGGCCAGATCGAGCTCTGCGGCGGTCACTTCGTGTTCGGTTCCGAAAAGCCGCGCCAACTTCTCGCGGCTCAGATGGCCCAGGTGCTTTGCAATGCAGATCAAGAAGAGTTTTGTTTTTCGGAGATCCCGCCGGGAAAACCAATCGAGCAGGTAGATCAGGTTGACCTGGCAGAAGAGGTCGTGCTCGAACCAGAGAATCACCCGGTCGTGATCGCGAAAGCGCATCAGGTTTCGGTCTTGATCCGAGAGAAACCGAAGAGCTTCGTCATAAGGGAAGAAGTGATTGTCGGCGGCGAACCGGGCGCGCAACTCCCGCCATTGGGTCTCGGACAATCCGGACGGGGTCGGTCCGATGCAGAGCGCATCGGCCCACCGGATGAATTCGCCGGGAAGGCCGGCTTCTTTCAGCTTGGGGAGAATGTCGTCGCCGGGCCGGAGGTGGAGCATGGTGTTAATCGGCCGGTTCGCGGAGGGCATCCATGACGATTCGGAGAAGGTCGTTGGGGCGGTACGGTTTCGGAAGGAAGAGAACGTCGGTGAGATCGAGGGAGTGGTCGGTCCGATGGCCGCTCGAGACGACGACCTTCAGCTTCGGCTCGATCTGGCGGAGCTGACGGAGGACCTCTCCGCCCGATCGATGGGGCATCGTCAAGTCGAGGACGACCAGGTCGATCTCCGCTTTCTGCGCGGAGAAGATCTCGATGGTCTCCCGGCCGTCTTCCGCCGTCAGAACCCGGTACCCCTTGTGCTCCAGAATGGTTTTCCCCAGATCGCGGATCGCCTCTTCGTCGTCGACCAAAAGAATGGTCTTCCCTCCCACGGCCGCGAGCTTCTCGGCCGAGGGGGACGCGGTCGAAACCGCCGGCTGCTCCGTCCGGGGAAAATAAACCCGGAACGTCGTTCCCTCCTCTTTGACGCTCTGCAATTCAATCCACCCTTGGTGCGCGGCGACGATTCCATAAACGGCGGAGAGTCCCAAGCCGGTGCCGCGGCCGACCTTCTTTGTGGTGAAGAACGGCTCGAAGATGCGATGGCGAATCTCTTCCTCGATCCCGATCCCGTTGTCGGAGACGCTGAGGCGGACATGGTCGCCGTGCTTGGCGTTGGGGAACGCATTGCAATGCGCGTCGCCGACCTCCACATTCTCGAGGCGGATCAGAATTTGCGGTTCCCAATCGGTGGAGACGGACGCTTCGGCGTTTTTTTCGATCCGCTCCAGCAGCGCGTCGCGCGCATTGACGCAGAGATTCATGATCAATTGGTTCATCTGCTCCCCATCGGCGAGGATGGGCCAGAGTTCGTCGTCGACTTCGATCTCCATCTGAATCCGCCGATCGATGGCCTGCCGCAGGAGACGGGCCGCTTTTCGAGTTTCCTCTCCGAGGTTCTGCGGACGCCGGTCGATCGGACTTCGCCGGCTGAAGGAGAGGAGCTGCTGGGTTAGCCCGGCCGCCCGCCAAGCGGCCTGCTCGGCGGTATCCACCAGACCGTGCAGCTCGCTCCCGGGGGGGAGCTGGTCGAGGACCAGGCCGAGACTCCCGGTGATGGCGGTCAGGAGGTTGTTGAATTCGTGCGCGACCCCTCCGGTGAGCTGGCCGACCGCTTCAAGCTTGTGGGCATGCCGGAGCTGCTCTTCGAGCTGTTTGCGTTCGGTGATGTCGTTCAATGTGCCGAGAAGGCCGGTCACCGTTCCCCCGCCGTCCCGGGTGGTCTGAAGGTACGCTTCGATCCATCGGATTCCTCCCGCTTTCGTCCGATATCGGGTCTCGTAGCGGGCCGACTCTTTCTCTCTCGCCGTCAGCGCGCGAAGGACCTCCTCATTTTTACGCTTGTCGGGGGAATGGACATACCTCCAAAAGGGGGTGCCGAGGCTGGCGTCGACCGAAAAGCCGGTCATCGTCTCCCAGGCCGGATTGAGGAATTGAAAGCGACCGAGGGTGTCGGCCTGAAAGATGACCTCTTTTACGTTCTCCACGACCGAGCGGTACTGCTCCTCGGAGCGGCGTAGGTTGCGATAGAGGATCAGGTTGTCGAGGGCGTCGGCGATTTTTCGGGAGAGATCCTTGAAAAGCCGTCGCTCGTTCGGGCACCAGACGCGCGGGTGAGAGCATTGGTGCAGCCCGAGCATCCACGGTTTTCCCAGCTTGGGCCGGAGCGCGGTGCATATTTGGGACTGGACGGAAAACCCCTCCATCAATTCCGGGTTTCCCGGGAACGGATGGTCCGGTCCGTAGGTCACCGGCTCCGCCTGTTCGAGTGAAGCCCGGCAAACCGCCACGGCCGTCTCCTCGAACGGTATTTCCACGTTCCGGGCAAAGGCGCCGGGATATTCCGGAACGGTGCTTTCGACGGGGACGCGCCACGTGGGGGCGCTCGGATCGCACGGATAGAAGAGCCAGGCGCGGTCGGAGTGAAAGATCTGCCGGATCCGCTCGATGACCCGGGTGATCATTATTTCAACGTCGGTCGTCTGCTCGATGATCTCGGAGATCTGCTGCATCGCCGCCATGTAGGTCAGCGTCGCCTGTCGGGTCTCCTCCTGCCGCTTGCGCTCCAGGGCGGCGGAGATGATTTCCCCCACCATCTTCAGCAGGCGAATGTCCGTTTCGGTCCAGCTCTTTTCGATCCGGACCGAATCGAAGCCGATAAAGCCGATCAAGGTCCCGCCGTAGGTGACCGGGACCGAGAGGGTGGACCGGACGGCGTCCTTCTGGAGGATGATCTTCTCGGCCGCGGCCTCGGAAGGAAGCGCCGCGACGCAAGGGATGTGGATGCTTTCGAATCGGCGAAGTTGATCCATCCACCAGGGAAAGGCGTCGACGGGGATTCCTTTGGAGTGGCCGAGGGAGAAGACCCCTTCGGCGCACCATTCATGGATGTTCTCGATTCGGGTCCCCTGAGGGGTAAAAAGGAAGAGGAAACAGCGGTCGTCTCCGGCGAATTTGCCGATGGTCTTGAGGGCCCAATTGATCCCGGCGTCGGTCTCCTCGGGCGGCAGATTGATGAAGTAGGTGGAGATCGCCGTGATCTGCTTTTCAATCCCGATCCGATGCTGAAGGGCTTCTTCAGGCTTGAATCGTTCGGTCAATGAACGGGTCCTTTATCGGTGGTGACGGTTCCGCGGATCACATAAAAACGACATCATACCATGACTTTTTTGATCGGTCTACTTCCAATAACACTTACTGGTATCTAGCGTCTTACCCTGTTGTTTGTGAGAGAGGGAGAAGGGCCGGGCGAGCTCTTTGTGACCGGTTTCGGTTCAACTCCGCAAGGGTGGGTTATCGCTTGAGGGCTCGCTCGGAGAACTGATCATCCTGCAGGCCCGCGTTGATCCTTATGTCGCTCACCTCAACAAAGGTCTTCCGGGAAGATTCCGCATTGACCACTTGAGAGGCCTTCCAAACATAGACATTATCGACCAACTGCCAATCAATCCACTGGGTCTTCAGAAGGGTTCCGCCGTCGGAGAAGTAATCGATTTTTCGAAGGGTCCCTTCATTCTTGGAGATGTAGAGGACTTTCTTCCCGTAGAGATGGTGCTCCTTGAGCGTGCTCTCGACCACGTAGCAGACCTCTCCCCGAACCTCTTCCTCCGGCAGGAGCCGGTGCCGGTCCCACTCCACGGGACGCTGGTGCATATCTTCAAAAAGCAGATCGGAGTCGGGCTCTTTTTCATGGTGATGCCGTCCGGGCTGAAGGCGCCGGACCTGGCGAAGCTCCGGAAGATAGAGCCAAAGATCGGCTTGGTTCTCTTGAGGACGCTCCCAGAGGAGAAATTTGATTCCCTTGTCGCTCGCCGGCGATTCGGTCACGAGGAGCGTCTTGCTGGTGAGATTCTCCTGGCCGGCATAATTTTTCCAGTAAAGCCGGAAGATCGTTTTTTTCTCGGTTCCGTCGGTATCGACGATCCGGAAGGTCACCTGCGACGTCTGGTCCTTCATCCCATACATCCGCTTGTACGCCGCTTTTATAATGGCTTCAGCCGTCGGAGCCGGCTTGGGCGGAGCCTCCTCCTGTGCGGTGACGGGGAGGGCGGGAAGAAGAAGGGAAAAAAGAAGGAGGGATATTCTTGCAAGTGCTTGCGTTTTCATAAAGCGAGTTCCTTTCTCCGCGGAAAAGTTATTCCCGACGGCCGAAGGGAAGCGTATCAAAAACCTCTCCGTCCGTCAAATATCCACATGGTATTCTCCTAAGTGATACAGCCTAAAAAGGTTCATTCCGGTTGTTTTGCGAGAAAGATTGACAAGAAGGGCTTTTTCTCACTATGATCGCCCTATTCTCTTCACTAAAAGCAGGAGTTCCTCGATGGCCGATACATCGGGCAAGCGAAAGTCCAATCAGATCGCCTTTATTCTTTCAGGGATTCAGCCGGGGCTCGGGCAGTTCTATAATGAGGATTGGGTAAAAGGGATTGTATTTTTCGTCTCCTTCTTTTTCTTGAGCGGCTTGCTCCTTCCCGAGAGCTATCTGGATATACTCAGAATGAAGGTGCCGATGACCGGCAATCTTCTCCTCCGGCTGCTCGTGCTCGCCGCTTTCTGGGGGGTGTCGATCTACGATGCCGACCGATCGGCCAAGCGGAAGAACGCCGCCCTCTCCGCGTCGCAAACCTAACTCCGCGTGCTCGCAAACCGCGCTTCCAATCTCGGGTGCCGAACCGCCGGTGAGAAGCAATTCTACGTTCTTCTGATGTGGCAAGTTAAGGGGGCTTCTGGTAAACTGGGGCCATGACGAAGAAGGGCATCGGGATGGTTCCTAATAGGGATATCTTTTATCGGCTTGTCTTTGCTGTTTCTTCCGAACCCCGTCGCCGCCGCGCCGGCGGAGGTCGACCCTCACTTGACGTTCATCCTTCCCCAGGGAGAGCCGAATGAAGGGGCGATCCCGACGAGCGCCTGCTCCGGGAGATTGCTTCGTAAAGAGAGCGATCCGATGAGGCTCTTTTGACCGACGAGCGTCCGTCCGCAAGCGCGTGCCCATCGAGGCGGTGAAACGGCTTCGGAAATACGACTTGCCAGCATAAAGAAGAGAAGATTATAATTGATCACAAGTATCGGTGGAAACGCAAAGGAGTGGCGCCGATGGACCGTTTGCAAATGCTCCAGGGAAAGCAGGTGGAGGTCGTTTATCAAGGAATCACCTACAAGGGGAAGTTGGTCGGCGCCAGCGACAGTGAAGTCTATCTTCAAACTCTAAACGAATGGGTCACCCTACCGATGGAAGGCGTCACCGAAGTGCGTGAGGCGTGAGAAAAGGAAAAGAGCGCAGTGATGGAGCGTGAGAGCGAGGAATCGAAGGTTCCTGAAGCGAGAGAGGTTTTCCAACACGGTCCGATGAGCAACGGACTGACTCCTCCGGCCGTACAGCAAGAGGCCTGGGCCGCCGCGGAGGAGGGAGAGGAGAAAACCCGTTTTGCCCTTCCCGTCCTCTTCTTTATCTTGACGGTTTTTACCACCCTCTTGGCGGGGAGCTATCAAGAAGGAGGCGATCCGCTACATCGCCCGGGCGATCTGGTGAAGGGGATGCCCTTTTCATTCACCCTGATGGCGATCCTCTTCGTACATGAAATGGGACATTACGTGACGTCAAAATATTATGGCGTGAAGACGACCTTGCCCTATTTTATTCCCGGTCCCTGGGCCCCTTTCGGCATTGGAACGTTCGGCGCTTTCATTCGGATGAGGTCCCCGATCCTCCGAAAGAATGCCCTTCTCGACATCGGCGCGGCCGGCCCGATCGCCGGATTTGTCGTCTCAATCGTGGCCGTGGCGGTGGGGCTTTACTCTTCGAAGATCGTAGAAATCGAGGAGGGGAATGCGCTTCTTCGCTTGGGCGACCCGTTGATGTTTAATTTTCTGGCTTATTTTCTGGGAAAAGTTCCTCCGGCCGGTTATGATGTCGCCCTCAACTCGGTCGCGTTT
>SCUR01000022.1 GCA_004297235.1 Candidatus Manganitrophaceae bacterium
TCAGACGAGGGGTCTCCGACAAGTGGATTGCCTGGCGGGTGGACGCCCTCCTTCAAAACGATAACCGGCTTGATTACCGGGAGGTGAGGGTCACGACGAAAGATAAAATTGTGACCCTCAAGGGATCCGTCATGACCGACTACGAGAAAGTCCATGCGACGCTCGTGGCGGGTGATATTCCGGGGGTGAAAGGGGTGACCAATGAGATTGTCGTCGTGGAGCCGGTGGACGCCGATTTTGCGTTGATAAAACGTGTCCACTCGGAAATTATACAGGACCCCACCCTAAAGGTGATGGCGCTCGACGTCGATGCCAGGGAGGGGGGCGTCACGCTTTATGGGATCGTCCGGAGTGTTGACCAGAAGAAGCGGGTCGGCGAATTGGTCCAAGGCGTTCCGGGAGTGAAAGATCTCAAAAATGAGATTCTGGTCGAATAGCGCTTATTCATTGGTTATCCGACAGGGTGACGATTCAGAGAGGAGGAGAAAAATCCCGGACCTATCCCTTGGAGGACGCGGCCCTGGGCAAGCTGAGCCTCGCGAAGGAAGGGAGCAAGGTCAAGCGCCAACTCGACCGCCGCAGTCGGGTCATGGATGTGGAGTTGGAATAATGTGAGGTCAGGAATCCACATCGCCCCCGGATGTCAAACCGCCCGCTCCAAAGAGCGGGCGGTTTGACAAGGTATCTCCCTTTCCGATATAACCATCTCTCCACCCCGGAAATCGGCGCAGGAAGAGACCCGCGCCGATAAGACCGGTAAGGGATGAGGATCTTGCGCATCGCGAAGCGATTTGATCCAGGGCTCCTTACAACCCCCGAGCCTTTGATGGAGTTCAACCCCAGGAGCATGACAAGAAGGGCCTACTACTCCTTAACCGTCCTGATTCTGAGTTTCTTGCAGGGATGCGCCACTTACCGCCCGGCCCCCCTGGATCATGCGGCCGTTACAGAGAGCCTGGCACCGCCGAGCATGGAGAGAGTCCGGGTCTTGGCGATGGAAATCCGACACCCGATTCTGAAACCGCTCACGATCGACGATCGCAACGGCCTCTCTCCAGACGAAGCGGCTGTGGTCGCCGTTCTGGCCAATCCGATGCTGCGCGCGGTCCGGGACAAAAGAGGGGTGGCCGCGGCGCAGCTGATCCAGGCCGGTCTCCTCCCCAACCCGCAACTCGGCTATACGATCGACGTTCCGGCGGCGGGGCCGACAGAGGGGACCGTCCGCGCTTTCGGTCTGACCTTGAACTGGGATGTGACCTCCCTCATCACCAAAAGCGCGGCGATCGACGCGGCGCGAGCCGAAGCCCTCTCGGTGGACCTTGATGTGGCGTGGCAGGAATGGCAGGTGGCCCAGAGCGCAAGGAAACATATCTACCGTTTGATCTCCTTTCAGCAGCAACTGGACGTTGCGCGGGAGGAAGAAAAGGGTCTTCGGGAAAATGTCGAGGCGGTCAAAAAAGCGGTCGATTTCAGAGATATGACCGTAATCGATTTATCCGCCGCAGAGGCGGCGCTGAAGGCCGTTCAACTCTCTCTGCTCGCCCTGGAGCAGCAGAAAGAGCAAGAGCGGCTTGCTTTGAACCGGTCGCTCGGCGCCCCTCCGGACCGGATCGTTCCATTGGAGCGACAGATCGCCCCTCCTCAGCCGGAGCTCCTCCCTTCCGTTGATCGTATCGTAGAAGGGATCGAGGAGCATCGTCTTGATCTTCTTGCCCTCAGAATGGGATATCAAAGCCAAGAGGCCCGCCTGAGAGCGGCCATCCTCTCTCAGTTTCCGAAGATCAATATCGGGTTTTCGCGATCGCGCGACACCGCCCATCTGGTGACCGCCGGCTTCGGCGTCACGATCGATCTTCCGTTGTTCGATCGCAACCAGGGTCGGATCGCGGTCGAGCGGGCGACCCGAAAACAGCTCTTCGACGAATATGCGGCGCGCCTCTTCGAAGCCCGCTCGAACGCGGCAGGCATTTCGGCCGATATCGGATCGGTTCAGAGGCAGATCGACGCGACGGAAGCGTCCGTGAGAACATTGAAGCGCCTTGTACAAACCTATTACAAAGCTTTCCTGGAAGGGAACGCCGATGCGGTGAGCTATTACCGGGCGTTGGACGATTCGATCGCCAAGCAGATGGATCTCTTTACCCTGAAACGGAATCTGGCCGATCTGATCGTCGCCATGGAAATCGTCGCCGGACGATATCTGGGGGAGATGTCGGAGGGGAAAGAGGCGGGCGAATGAAAAGATCGGGCCGGAATCTCTCCGTTCTTATTTTGATCGTCGCTCTGATCCTGGCCGGGGCCTATCGATTGTTTTTTCAGGGTGAGGGAGGGACTTCAAAGAGGAGCGGCGGTTCCGT
>SCUR01000224.1 GCA_004297235.1 Candidatus Manganitrophaceae bacterium
ACCTAAGCGCCGGCATAAATCCGGTAATCGATCTC
This sequence comes from Candidatus Manganitrophaceae bacterium, assembly GCA_004297235.1. GTDB lineage: Bacteria > Nitrospirota > Nitrospiria > SBBL01 > Manganitrophaceae > Manganitrophus. The sequence goes on from SCUR01000224.1 coordinate 36, forward strand.
AGGAAAGAGATTGTCCTTCTCTTCGATCTCCTTGAGAAAAATCTCATGAATCCGGTTCGACGAGATTTCCTCATAAAGGCGAGTGAATCGAGAAAGGTGGTCATAGGTCCGCTTCACGGCATAGGGGACCGATGTTCCCGTTTTCATGATAAAGGCCCAGTCGGAGGCTTGTGCCAAGAGCAGCTCGCGGGCGGCTTGATTGAGGGCGCGCTTCTGAAGACCCTCCGTTTGAGGAAAGCGATGGGCGATCTCCCCCATCCGATCGGCCGCTTTGTGAAGGTGTCGATAGATCCAATCGTTGCTCCCCTCCAGCCAAACTTCGTTATACCCTTTCCACCCCCAGCTGCACATCGGCGGGGTCGCCACCTGATTCCTCGGATTTTCACGAAGGTATTCGCCCGGCGTGGTGAGGCGGAAGATCTTCTGATCATAGGCGCTCTTTCGGAGAAGGAAATCGATCCACTCCGGCCCCTCATACCACCAGTGGCCGAACAGCTCGGCGTCATAAGGAGCGACGATGATCGGCTTTCGTCCCATCGCATCGTTGAGATAAGTAATTTGCCGCTCCCGGTTGAACATGAAATTTCCCGCGTGTTCCGCGGCCCGGTCCATCGCCCATCCCCGGTGATACGGTTCTTTGTGATCGGTTTTTCCGGTAATCCGATAATACTTGATCCCGGTTGAAATGCGGATTCCGCCGTCATGGATATAGGGGCGGACATAGTCGAGATCGAGATCAAAGCCGATGTCGCGGTAGAAATCCCGATAGACGAAATCGCCCGGATAGCCCTCCTCCGCGCTCCAAACCTGTTTTGATGATTCGATGTCCCGGCCGAACGCGGCGACCTTGGAGCGGGTGTAGATCGGGGCATACACCGCATACTTCGGTCGTGGGACCGCATGGAGCAACCCGTGAGAGTCGACGATGAAGTACTGAAGGCCGGAAGCCGCCAGGTGTTCTTCCAAACCGGGATAATAGCCGCATTCGGGAAGCCAGATCCCGCGCGGCCGCCGTCCGAAATGACGCGCATACTCCTGCGCGCCGATTTCGACCTGCGCACGAACGGCGTTGGGGTTGATCGCCATGAGCGGCAGAAATCCGTGCGTCGCCGCCGAGGTCATCAGCTCAACGGAACCTTCTTCCTGAAAAGCGCGGAAGGCGGTGAGAAGATTCCGGCGATATCGATCGTTGAAAACCGACCGGGCCTCCCGAAACCGATCGAGATACATCCGGGCGGTGGAATGAAACTCCGGCTGGGTCCGTGTGCGATGGACCTCCTTCTCCGCAAGCTCGATCAATCGATCGATATGTTCCAGATAACGCAGTTGCAGGAGAGGGTCGCTGAGCATGGCCGCCAAGGTCGGCGTGATGGAGAGGGTGATCCGAAACGGAACCCGGTCGTTCAGGAGCCTCTCAAAAGTGGTAATGAAGGGAATATAGGTCTCCGTGATCGCCTCGAAGAGCCAATCTTCTTCGAGGAACTCCGGATATTCGGGGTGGCGCACAAAGGGAAGATGGGAGTGGAGAATGAGAGAGAGATATCCTTTTTCCATGGGAACCTCCAAAAAATGCCGGTAGGCGGAAGGGGGAGGGTGAAAAGATGAAAGAAGAATTCTTTGCCTTTTCCCCTATCGCCTCCCCCCTTCCGTGTTTTAGCTTTTCCGGAACAGTCCCATTGAGAAAAGACTGCTGGCCGAGAGGGCCTGTCGTTCCTGTTCGAACGGTTCCAGCGGCAACCTTCTTCCTTCATCGGAAGCCAACGCCCCGTCCGGCGCCCACCACTCTTCATCGAACCGGTCGGAGGGACCGGCCGGGGGGGTATGGGCGCTGTTCGATCGAGCGAGGGTGGCGAATGCGCCTGAACGCGACTTCAATCCGACATCGACCAGAAAATTCCGATCGGGTCGCCCGACATCGACGTACCAGTTTCCGATGCGGTTATAGATCTCGATATCCCAAAAGTGGGTCATGTCGGTCCGCTCGGACAGGTCGTAAACGCGGAGGATGAGGCGGCTTTCCGGGTCGGCCAGTCTCCGGTGGCTCTCCCCGATTCCGTCCTGGGTGACCTCCCAATAGCTGAAGATCCACCAGGGATCGCGAACCAGAGCGACGACCTGGTTCGCTCCATATTCCGTCGGAATTTCCGGGAGGGTCGCTGTGCTGACCGCGGGTCTTCCTTCTTGGACTTCTCCCTCTCCGGCATGCTCGGTCATCCTGCTTGCGGTGACCGCCTCCTTCTCCGTCGACGGGGCCGGCTCTCGTTGCTCCGCCGGCGAAAGAGATTCCAGCAGAAGGGAGATGATCTCGCTTTTTCGCATGGAGGGACGAAGGCGGATCGAATGGGTCTTGGCCAAAGAGCGAAGTGCGGCGATATTCTTTTTTTCAAGCTCCTGTCGATTCATGGCTTCCTCACCGATATCTATTATTCTTCCGGTCGTATGGTTCCTGCTACTCACGACGGTTCGCTGAACGCTGAGCTGCATGGCGGCAATAAGGGCAAACGGTCCACTCCGGCTGGAGGAATTTTCCGCAGGAGGCGCAGACGTAGGGAGAGGCGCATCCGCAGTGGGGACAGATCAGATAATCCAGATGGAGCGATCGGGTGCATTCGGGACAGAAGATGTTGAAGACTTCTTCCATTTCAACAACGCGGATGACCTCTTCCGTCGTGGTGATTCCCGTTCCGGCTTTTTTAAAGCCGTCTTCCACCATGGAGCCCATTCCCAGCGCGACCGCCATTGAACGGATTTCCTGCTCGGTGGCGCCGGCCGCGATCAGTTCCCGCAGCTTGGTGGAGAGGGTCAGCACTTCAAAAATACCGCAGCGTTCCGAAAAACCGGTATATTGGCACGCGGCGCACCCCTTCTCTTGAAAAAAGGTTCCTCCCGCCCGCTTTGCAGAGATCGGCGGGGAGATTCCCGAAGGCTCGGTATGGGAGCATCCCTCGATCCGGCATTTGA
>SCUR01000225.1 GCA_004297235.1 Candidatus Manganitrophaceae bacterium
ATCTTCTCGGCAAACCCAAGACGTATAAACCCCCTTCCTCCCGGCCCCGCCCTCCAAAGTAAAGTCACCCGATCTTCATCGTTTCTTCCAAGCCATCAGGATGAAAATAATTTCCATCCCGCTGCTCATCCTCCGCTCTTTTTGAATGGGAAATAACTTTTCTGTTGATCGTAAAAGGCCTGCATCGCGCAATTCGCCTGGTGCGTCCGTTGCAGCTGCGGCTCGAGTTTCTCGAGCAGACTCCCCGACAAGGCGGCGAGCATGTACGCCGGCTCAACGCCGGTGAAGGTCCGCATGCCGCTGCAGCCGAAAGAGAGGGAGACCGCCGCGCCTTGAGAAGCGACCGCGAGCGCCGCACAGGCGGGCCGGCCAAAGATCTTGGAGGAGACGTCGCTCTTCCACTCGGCCTCTCCGGTCGCTTCCCGGAGGAGCATCGCCTGGGCCGGCTGAAGCCACATCACCACCACCTCCGGCATGATCGGAAAATTCGAAAGCGGGCCGTACAACATCGCCTTCCCCTTCTTCGCCAAAGCGGGGATCTGCGCCGCCTCTTCCGGTTTGACATACCCGACTTCACACATCATCGAGAGTCCCCGCTGGAGCCCCTCCTTCGCTTCGGGGGTCAGCTCAAATCCCATCACCATCGCCCCGATCGGGCAATTCATATGGTCGGCGTCCCGCGCCGCGAAAAGCTCTTTCTCCGCCTGACGCCAAAACGCGCAGGAGGAAGGGGAGACCCCTTCAAAAATCGGAACCCCCTTCGGGACGGTATCGACCGGAGCGACCGCCACCGGCGGCCGATCTAATCCGAGAAGAGTGGTCAACGTCTGAGACAATGAGACATAATTCGCCATGGGCGCTCCTTTTGAACGACAAGGTTGATGAGAGTGGACCGTCTCGGCATTATAGAATGATCGCCGGAAAGCTGTCCAGTAACCGCCCTTGCGGATTTCGGAATGCGGATTAAAAGATAAAACCGGTGCGTCGGACGCTTCCGGATTTTAAATGCCCTTCATTCCACAATCCGCAATCGTCCCATCTACGGCTCGAAGTGCTCGGCGGCCCCCCAATAGGTAAAGGTCTCCAACCCCTGGCTGAGGTGCTCCATGTAAATGACCTTCCCCCCCAGCGGGATCACCTTGACATACCCTCCCCCCAGCGGATCGATAAAGAGGATGAAGGATCCCTGGACCGATCGAATCAGCTTCTTATGGTCGCGGGTCTCCCAGTAATATTGGTCGCCGTCCTTGATAATCACCACTCTCAGATCTTTCTTCTTGGCGCTGTCGACCTCGATTCGGATACTCTCCTCCACCGAGCTCTTCGTTTGAATATCGGGGATGCCGCTCAAGATCAATGTTTTGGCCTCGCCCGTCCGGATCAACAAAAGTAAAAAAACAACGGCCATAACGAATTTTTTCATCACTCCCTCCGTGGAACCGATTCCCGTCTAAACGTCGCCATTGAACAATGAGAGGCGGGGCCCTGTCAATAGGGAGGCCTCCCGGCGAAGGATTGCCCCCCCGCGACGACTTTGGGTATTCTGAAAGGAGGAGACCACACTGGGAGCAGGGTGCACCGAGAAGAATACGAATCCGCCCCCTTTCGAGCCGTCGATGACTGCACGACAACGATATGTTTCACGGGAGCTGATCCATTTCGTCGGGAGAGAGCTTCCCGAAAAAGACCACTATCCCCTTTTGATCAAAATCCTGACCTCCGGCTGGCTGACCCATCCGCCGCACGATCCGGACGTCTCCGGCCACCTCACCGTGAACACCGACGCGCGGATCAGCGAAAACGGAATGTACTATCCTCAAATCACCTGCTTCTCCGATATTCCGATCGGAGAGCTCGATATCCACATCCAAAAATTCAGCCGATTCGGTCTCTCCTTTCTGAAATCATTTCTGGTGCAGCACGGCGCCAACCCCGTTTTTTACATCGCCCGAAATGCAACGACCCGCCCTTCTCCCGCCGGAGAAAGAAGGGAGAATGAAGGCCGGGAAGACCGCCGCGTCGCCGATCGCCCGGCCTCGCCCCCCCGGGTCACGCTGGCCGAGCATTTCGACCGGACGATCGGGGAATATCATCATCTCTTTCAACAGCTGCGTCAATGGCCGCAGGAGGGGGAGATCGCCGGCCCGATTCAGCGATTGTTCTCCATCAAGGATTTCCTCGATTACCACGTTTTCAGCTTCCTCAAGTTCTTCGACGAATCGAAACCCGAGAACGACCCGGAGAACTATTATATGGAACGGGAGTGGCGCATCCTCGGCAATCTTCATTTTTCGCTCAGCGACATCCGGCGGATCATCTTGCCGGAGTCGTATGCGGCGCGGCTTCGGGAAGATCTTCCGAAATATGTGGGCCAGATTACATTTGTGGAGTAATCCCGCCATCGGACCGATCCCTTTTTGCCTCATCTCCCCTCCGGATACCCCCCCTTGGTATCTTCACCACCGGGCATCGCCGGCGTCATCGCCGACAGTGGGATCGAGGCCTTCTGCCACACCGGGCCGCAGCTCAGGCCGACCGGGGTCAACCGGATCGACGCCGACCTCTCCCCGACGGCATCACGGAACCGTTGATGAACGTCGCCGGATTCTAGCAGCCCGGCCCCACGCGACCTCACTGCGGCCTGAGAGGGCGGCCCCTCTCAGGCCGCCCCCGCTCTGCGGATCCGGCCACGCTTGTTCCCTGCGCCTCGGCTGTGTTAACCTCGTCTCGGTTTGCATTCGAGTGGAGATCAGGAAACAAAAATAAGCGCGAAAATGGAGCTCCGATGAAGCCGACCCTGTACATCAGCATCCTGGTATTCGTCCTCCTCTGCCCTCCGTCGTTCGTCGGGGCGAAGGGATTACGGCCGGCCCCTTCCGCCGAAAAGGGGAAAGCCCCTTCACAAATGGAAGAGGCCTTGGAGCCGATCCCCGATCTCTTCGATCGGATCGCCCCCACCGTGGTCTTCGTCACCGCCACCTCGATCGACCCCTTTCGCCTCTCCGACCGGGTCACCCATGTCGTCGGCTCGGGATTTGTGATCGATCCTTCGGGACTCATCCTCACCAATGCCCATGTCGCTTATGGACGGCAGTCGATCACCGTCACCCTGGACGACGGGACCCTCCTTCCCGCCAAGCTGATCGGGGCCGATCCGATCTTCGATCTCGCCGTGCTGCAAGTCTCCCCGACGGAGGGGCTCCTTCCGGCGGCGGCGCTCGGAGATTCCGACCGGGTGCGCGTCGGAGAGGAGGTATTGGCGATCGGAAACCCGATGGGGCTCGATCAAACGATGACGCGCGGCATCATCTCCGCCATCAATCGCATTCTTCCCGAGACCGCTTATTCCTCCCAGGAGCCGCTCATCCAGACCGACGCGCCGATCAACCCGGGCAATTCCGGCGGCCCCCTTCTGAACCGGAAGGGGGAGGTCATCGGCATCACCACCGCCATTTTGCAGGAGGCCCAGAATATCGGCTTCGCCATCCCCTCCAACCTGGCGAAGCGGATCATCCCTTCGCTCATCAAAGAGGGCCGCGTGATCCGCCCCTGGATCGGGTTTCAGGGACAGTTCATCGATCCGCCCCTCCTCGATCTTCTGAGGATTCCCCTCGTCGAAGGGGTTCTGGTGGAGGTGATCGAGCCGGGGAGCCCCGCCGAGCGGGCCGGCCTGCAGGGAGGCGATCTGGAGATCGCCATCGCCGAACGAAGCTTCTTGATGGGAGGGGATATTATCACCCGGATCAACGGGATTCCGATCACCTCCGAAGAAAAATTCATCGAGGCGCTTCAAGGGCTGAAGGTCGGCGCGACCCTCCATCTCACCCTTTTCAGGGAGGGAAAACGCCAAGAGGTCCACTATCTCCTCCCGGAGCGGCCGACCCTCTCCGGCGACCTCCCCAGCCAGCGCGCCCTTACCTTCCCATCGGCGAAGAAGCGTTGAAGAGCAGTAAGGAGGGAGGGGATCGGAACGTTTCGATTGCGGAGCGCGGAGTGAGACAGGGTGGATTCAGACGCTTTTAAACTCCGCATTCCGCATTCCACACTCCACAATCCCTTTACCCCCTTCGCCCCTTGTGTTACCCTCTCTCTCATTGAGACCCCGCATGATTGAGCTGAACGAAATCGACAAGACCTATCCCCACCCGGTTCATCCGGTCGCCGCCCTCAAGGGGATCACCCTCCGGATTGAGAAAGGCTCTTTCTCCCTGTTGATGGGCCCCAGCGGCTGCGGCAAATCGACCCTGCTGAATCTGATCGGCGGACTCGATCAGCCGACCTCGGGAGATCTCCTCCTCGGGGGCCGCCCGACCCGCGACTTTTCCGATGCCGATTGGACCCGTCTTCGCCAAACGGAGATCGGCATGATCTTCCAGTTCTTCAATCTTCTCCCGATGCTCAACGCCCTGGAGAATGTCGCGCTTCCGCTGCTGCTGCGGGGCGATCGGCCCGAGGAGGCGAAAGCGCGGGCGAGAACGGCGCTCGTCTCAGTCGGCCTCGGGGGGCGGCTCGATCATCGGCCGAGCGCCCTTTCCGGCGGCGAGATGCAACGGGTGGCGATCGCCCGGGCCGACGTCGTCTCCCCTCAGATCCTCCTCGCCGACGAGCCGACCGGCAACCTCGACTCGGAAAATGGGGAAGAGATTCTCAAACTCCTCTCCTCGCGCGCCCGCGCCGGGGTCACTCTGCTGCTGGCGACCCACAGCCCGCAAGCGGTTCCCTATGCCGATCAGGTGATTCATCTCAAAGACGGCCGGGTTGATCGGATAGATCGGATCGACCGAATCGACCGGACCGGGGGGAAGCGCTGATGGGGGTTCTTTTCCGCTGGATCTCCTTCCGTCATCTCTTTCGGGAACCGCGCGCCTGGCTGACGCTGATCGGCGTCGCGCTCGGCATCTCCGTTTTTATTTCGATCCGGATCGCAAACCAAAGCGTCTTGAGCGCCTATCGCCACTCGGTCGATGCGGTCGCCGGAAATACGACCCTCGAAGTCGCCGGCAAAGCCGGGCCTTTTGATGAGACGATCATCACCTCCATCCGTGAGGCCCCCGGCGTCCGATCGGTGGCGCCGATCATTCACGCCGCCCTCCCGATGTCTTCGCCCTCTTCGACCGAGGGAGAGATCCTCTTTTTGATGGGGGTCGACCTTCTTCAGGAGGGGGCCTTCCGCCAATATGAGATCGGCGGGATCGCGCCGGAGAAGATCTTCACCGAGCTGATGGAGCCCGATGCCGTCCTCCTGACCGAGCCGTTTGCCACACGCCATCAGATCGAGGTCGGCGGGACGATCTCGGTTCGAGCGGGGAACCGCAACCTTTCTCTTCGCGTGGTCGGGCTTTTAAAAGGGAGCGGCCTCGCCGAAGCGGAGGGGGGGAACATTGCGATCATGGACATCGCCTCCGCGCAATGGCGCCTCGACAAGCTCGGCAAACTCGATCGGATCGATCTCATTACCGAAGAGGGAACTCCGCTTCATCAGATCATGAAGACCCTCGCCGAACGGATCGGGCCCGATTTCTCCCTGCGCCGCCCCGAACAGCGGAGCGAGCAGGTGGAGAAGATGCTCTTTGCCTTTCAGTTGAACCTCACCGCCCTCTCCGCCATCTCCCTCTTCGTCGGCATCTTCCTAATCTACAACACCCTCCTCGTTTCGGTCGTTCATCGGCGGAAGGAAATCGGCATCCTTCGCTCGCTGGGGGTAACCCGCCTACGGATCTTCTTTCTTTTCCTGTTCGAGGGGATCTTGCTCGGAACGATCGGGGGAATCAGCGGGGTGATCATCGGGGCGTTTCTCGCGCGCGGGATCTTGCGGCTGGTCGCCCGGACGGTCAGCGCCCTCTATGTCCCGATCCCCCCCTCCCCCTTCTCCCTCCCCCCTTCGGTTTTTTGGGAAGGGATCGGCATCGGGATCATCGTCGCGGCCCTCTCCTCTCTCTTTCCCGCGATGCAGGCCGGGCAGCTCCGGCCTCGCGAAGCGATGGAAGGGATCTACTCTTCGCAGCAGGCTCCGTCTACAATCAAATTTCTACTCGCCGCCGCCCTCCTCGGCGTCGTCTCTTATCTGCTATCTCAGGTCCCCCTTCGATGGAACCTCCCGGCGGCAGGCTATCTCGCCGCCGGCCTCCTCCTGATCACCTTCTCGATGCTGGTCCCGCCGGCGCTTCTCCTCTTCGCCCGGCTTATCGAACCGCTCCTGGAGCGCCTTCCCCCTTCCTGGCGGCTGGCGCGCGGGCATCTGGAACAGGCGATGCGACGGAACGGCCCGACGATCGCCGCCTTCATGGGAGCGCTGGCGATGATGATCAGCGTCGTCGTCATGATCGAGAGCTTTCGCGACACCGTCGTCCTCTGGATCGACCAGACGATCAAGGCCGATATCATCGGCGCCCCCGCTTCGCTCCTCTCGAAAGAATCGGAGGAGACCCTTCCCGACGGCCTGATCTCGGAGGTCCGCCGGATACCGGGGGTCGAAGCGGTCGACGGCTACCGATCAGTGCAGGTTCTCTTTCGGGAGGAGCCGGCGCTGCTGGTCGGGCGGGACCTCGCGGTCCACGCCGCCCACAGCCGATACCTCTTCCGATCGGGCGACTCGAAAGAGATCATCGAGCGGGCGATCCGAGAAGGGACGGTGCTAATCTCCGAGGTCTTCGCCAACCGCTTCGGTCTGCAGGAGGGAGAGCACATCGAGATCCCCTCGCCGCAAGGGAAAATTTCGCTGGAGATCGCCGGCATCTTCTACGAATACAGCACCGACGGCGGCAAGATGGTGATCGACCGCTCGCTCCTTCAGCGGATCTGGAAGGACGATCGGCTCAATGTGGTCGCCATCTATCTGGAAAAGGGATCCGATCCGGGCGTCGTCCGGCAGCAACTGGTTCAACGCTGGGGAGCCGAACAGGGACTTACCTTTATCACCCAGGTGAATTTCAAAAATGAGATCCTGCGTATTTTCGATCAGACCTTTCTCGTCACCTATGCGCTGGAGTGGATCGCCGTTGTCGTGGCACTGCTCGGGATTACCAACACCCTCTTCGTTTCGATCCTGGAGCGGCAGCGGGAGATCGGCATTCTCCGGGCGATCGGCGCTTCCCGCCGTCAGGTGGTGGAGGTCGTCTTGATCGAGGCGTTCTACATGGGGGTGATCGGGAATATTCTCTCCCTCTTCTGCGCCCTCTTCCTCTCGCTGCTCCTGATCTTCGTGATCAACAAACAGTCGTTCGGCTGGACCCTTCTCTATCATTATCCCCCGTCGGTGATCGTCCATTCATTTCTTTTGGCGACGCTGACGGCGCTGCTCGCCGGCTACTTCCCCGCGCGCAAGGCGGCGCGGCTGGCGGTGACGGAGGCGATCTCGTATGAGTAAACTTGCCCCTTGGCTCTGCGCGCTCATCCTGTTCTTCCTCATCGCTCCCGGCGCGGCGGAACGACCGGTGGCCGCCCTTTTCTCTAGGTCATTCGAGACGGCGCAGCCCGGCTATCGCTTCTCTTTTCCAAGAGACCACGGCGCGCATTTCAATTTCAAAACCGAGTGGTGGTACTTCACCGGGAACCTGACATCGGGGGGGAAAGAGCACGGCTACGAGCTGACCTTCTTTCGACGCGGGGTCGATCTTCCTCAAGAAGCGGCGGAGAATCCCTCCCGCTGGGCCGTCCGGGATCTTTACTTCGCCCACTTCGCCCTGACCGACGCCGAGGGAAAGCGCTTTTACAATACCGACAAGATCAGCCGGGAAGCGATCGGAAAGGCGGGCGCTCGGCCCGACCGATTGGAGGTCTGGATCGATCGATGGCGGGCCGTTCAGGAATCGGACGGGACCCTTCACCTGCAGGCGGAAGCGGAAGGAGAAGGGGAAGAAGGACGCTGGAAGATCGATCTTCTCCTCACCCCCGACAAGCCGCCGGTGATTCATGGGACCGAGGGGATCAGCCGGAAGGGAGGCGAGCCGGGACAGGCCTCGCACTACATTTCTTTCACCCGGCTTTCGACGCGAGGGACAATTTCGATCGACGGGAAGGAGCGGCCGGCGTCGGGCCTCAGCTGGATGGATCACGAATTCAGCAGCAGCATGCTGAATAAAAACCAGGTCGGCTGGGATTGGTTCTCGATTCAGTTGGAGGACGGGCGCGAGGTGATGCTCTATCAGATTCGAACGGTGAACGGCGGGAAGGACCCCTTCTCCGGCGGAACGGTGGTGGAGCCGGATGGGACCGCCCGGCCGATTCCCGCGGAGGCCTTTCGCCTCTCCCCGCTGCGGCGCTGGAAGAGCAAGAAGAGCGGCGGGGACTATCCGGTCGCATGGCGGATCGAGATTCCCGCCGAGCGGCTCTCATTGGAATCGGAGCCGATCCTGGAAGATCAAGAGCTGATTACGTCGAAGAGCACCCGCGTCGCTTATTGGGAAGGGGCCAGCCGCTTCCGGGGAAAAAAGGAGGGAAAGGTCATTCAGGGAAAAGGTTATATCGAAATGACCGGCTACGCCGAGCCGTTCAACAAATAATCGGTCCCCTTTTTATTTGATTCCGCACTTCGCATCGCCTTACACGAATCCCCACCCGCCGTAAACATGCCGGAGCAGATCGCGCACCGAGAGGACGCCGATGATCTTTCCGTTCTCGATCACGCCGAGGTGGCGGATGTGCTCCTGATCCATGATGTCGTTGGCGTCGACCACCGAACGGGTCGATTCGATGGCCAGGAGCGGGCTGGTCATCACCTTCTCCACCGGCGTGGTATTCGGATCGAGGCCTTCGGCCACCACCCGCCGAACGACATCGGCATCGGTGACGATCCCGGCATAACTGTTTCCGTCGGAGACCAGAATGCTTCCGACATGTTTGTCCCGCATCAACTCGGACACTTTTTTAATCTTGGTTCCTCTTTTGACCTTCAGAATCTTCTTGGACATGACCATCTTCACCGGCACCATGATCGCCTCCCTCTCTCGTTCGGAAATGTTACCAAAGATACCGTACAAGAAAAGGATTGTCAAAAGAGAAAATCCAGGTAAATACCCATTGCGGCAAGCGCGGGGCAAGCGCGGGTCATAAAGACCCTGGCGCCCAATTTCTCCAGTTTTTCCTTGAGCCGCAAGGCCATCTTGAAATTGGCTTCCCCCTCCAAAATGCCCTGGGGCCCGGCGGTCCCGTCCCCAATCTGCCGGGAATGGCCGGGGTCCACCGCCACGGTCAGGCCGCTCAAAG
>SCUR01000226.1 GCA_004297235.1 Candidatus Manganitrophaceae bacterium
CTCAAAAATCAACGGACGGTTGCCGTTCAGCAGCCGGCTCGCGAAGATCGCCAGCACGCCGGTGTAGGGATTCGAGAGGGCCTGACGGGTGCCGAAGACGTTGAAGAACCGCAGCGCGACCGTTTGGAGATTGTATGCGCGGCCAATCATCAGACACATCCGCTCCTGATCAAACTTTGAGAGCGCATAGACCGACGAGAGGCAGGGCGGTTTGGTTTCGGGGGTCGGAATCGGCTCTAAAATCTCGCCTCCGGTGTCCCGGACCTCCCACTCGGAGCCTTTCAGCTGCAGCAGTGTTCGCTCGACGCCGGAGATCATACCTCCGTCGGCGGCGCGGTAAAGGCCCTCGCCGTAGAGGCTCATGCTCGATGCCACGATCAGCCGCTCCACCGGCCGCTCGATCAGGGCTTCGAGCAGAACCGCCGTTCCGAGATTGTTCACCTCGGTATAACGCGCGACCTCATACATGCTCTGGCCGACGCCGACGGCCGCGGCGAAATGATAAACCGCGTCGATCCCCTCCAGCGCGGGCCGGACCGCCGCCGGGTCGCGGACATCTCCCGCCACCCATTCCACGTCGGGATGAAGATAATCGGGACGTCCCGCACGGGGGCCGTGAACCTGCTCCGAAAGATTGTCGAGGGCGCGGACGCGATACCCTTGCGTGAGGAGTTCATCCGCGAGATGCGAGCCGATGAACCCTGCGCCGCCGGTGATGAGAATGTGCTTTTTCATGTAGGACTCCTTACGCTCTAGTCAAAAAGAATTTCATCCATTGGGAAAGTGCTCGAAAATAAGAGCAAAGAACATGCCTGAAGGTAAAGCGACTGACACAGGAGGCAGGGAGGTTGAATGCGGCGTTGGGTTGTCCACAAAGAAGCCAACAGGATGTCCACAAACCTTGCGCGTTTCGTTACACCGGAAACGGAAATCGATCTCCACGTCACTCGATGAACTTTGCATCTCCATCTGACTCCGAGCGGAAGCAATGTAACGTGCCGTTCATTTTTCCCCGGTCAAAAAAACAGTTTTGATGAGGTCACTTTTATCTCGGCGACTGCAATCCCGCTTACATCATCAAAGTTGAAACAGCTTTGCACAGGGTGAACCGGGCCGTTCACTCGCGCAAAAATTTTCATCGCAAACGGGTCTGATCTTCTTGACCGACACTTTTAAAATGGATTAATCTTTTTTTAGGATATTCTCGAACGAAAGGCGGCCTCATTTTTCACCGTCGACAAATAAAGTAAAAAGGAGAAGCGATGATCGAGGCGATTAAATTCTGGAATGAGCCGAACAATCTCTCCCACTGGGATTTTACGATCGATCCGGAATGGAAGGAGTTCTCCCGGATGACGCGGCTCGCGGCGGAGCGGGTGCGCGATCTCGCTCCTTCCCTGCGTCGGGTCTTGGGCGGGATCTCCCCGATCGACCCCAACTTCATCGCCCTTCTCGGACGTCACGGTTTGCTGGAGTCGGTCGACGTGGTGGCGATCCACGGCTTCCCGCTCGACTGGAATCATTGGCAACTCAACGATTGGCCGAAGAAGATCGAAGAAATCGAAAAGGTCACGCCCCTTCCGGTTTGGGTCACGGAGGTGGGGGTCTCGACGTTCGGGGCCGATGAAGTTCAACTCTTCGGACTGCGGCGGACCGCCGACCTTTTGTTGAACCGGGTGGAGCGGCTATTTTGGTACAGCCTCCTCGATCTTCCGCCGACCTGGGAAGCGACGACTCGCCACAAGGAGAGCGAAGGGAGCTCTTATTATCGACATTTTTATATGGGATTAATCCGAGACGATGGAACGCCGAAGCCGGCGCTTGATTATTTTACCCCCGAGATGGGGATCTGCCAGTGGTTCCACTTCCAAGACCACCGGCTCGAACCGGCGGTGGCGTGGCTGAAGCGGATGGGGGTGAAGAAGTTAAGGACCGGATTGAGCTGGGCCGATTGGCACCGGCCCGGTGCGATCGCGTGGTTCGATGATCAGATGACGCGGCTGGCCGAGTTCGACCTGACGGTGACCCTTTGCTTTACCCCTCCCTCCCGAGGGAAGGTGCCGCACCACACGAGTCCGCCGTTGGTGCCGGAAGAGTTTGCCGAATTCGCCGAGTGGGTCGTGCGCCGCTACGTCCTCGATCAGAAGAAAGAGACGGAGACGCCGCGGCGGGTCCTTGAGCCGGTCGAGCCGAAGGTGGACGGAGTGGAGGCGGTCAGAGCGGATCGCTGAAAGAGACGACGGCGCCTGCGAGGAGACCCTGCGTCTGGCGTCGGACGAGCGAGGCGTAGTAACCGTTGTTCTTCATCAATGTTTCATGATCTCCGCTCTCGACGATCCCTCCCTCTTTGAGGACCAGAATCCGATCAGCCCCGACCACCGTGGAGAGACGGTGTGCAATCACGAAAGTCGTCCGCCCTTTGACCAGTCGTGCCAGGGCTTCTTGAACCAGCCCTTCCGATTCCGCGTCGAGCGCGGAGGTCGCTTCATCTAAAATCAAAATCGGCGGATTCTTCAGAAGCGCTCTGGCGATCGCCACTCGCTGCCGCTCCCCGGCCGAGAGCCGTCCTCCCCGCTCTCCCACCAACGTCTCATATCCTTCCGGAAGACGCGCGATGAATTCGTCGGCGTAGGCCGCCTTCGCCGCCTCGATGATCTCCCGCTGCGACGCTCCGGGCCGACCATAGGCGATATTGTTGCGGACCGAGTCGTTGAAGAGGAGCGCTTCCTGTAGAACGACGCCGATCTGCCGTCGAAGCGAGCGCTGCTGAAGGGCCCGCAGGTCGACGCCGTCGACGAGGATCGCCCCGGAGGTCGGGTCATAAAGCCGCTGCAGCAGCGCCATGAGGGTGGTCTTCCCGGCGCCGCTTGGTCCGACGAGGGCGACCATCTCCCCCGGCCGGACGTAGAAATCGATCTGCCGAAGAATCGGTTTTTTCTCGTTGTAGGCGAAGCCGACATTGGCGAAGAGGACCTCCCCCCGGAGCGATTGAACCTCGCAGGCGTTCGGCGCATCGGCCAGATGATCCTGGGCATCGAGAATCGAGTAGATCGTGCTGAGCGAGACGGAGGCGCGCCGAAGCGTCTGATAAATCCCCGTGAGGCCTTGGACCGGTCCGAAGAGGCCGCCGACATAACCGAGAAAGGCGATCAACGTTCCGACCGTCATCTCTCCACGAAGGATGAAGAGGCTGCCGAAGGCGATCGCCGCGATCCGGGCGAGCATCACAACCAGATTTTTTGCTGCGCCGACCCCGGAGTCAAAACCGACCCCGTGCACCACCACGGCATTCGCCTCATAGACGCCGTGTAGAAAGCGCCGCTTCTCTTCATCTTCCATCGCAAAGCTCTTTACGGTGAGAATGCCGGAGAGGACCTCATTGAAGCGCGAGTAGATCTTGGCCCAGCGATCGAGCAGATTCCGCTCGCGCCGCGTCTGCTTCTCGGCCGCCCAAGCGCCGATCAACGCCGGGAGCGGGGTGAAGGCGAGCACCACCCACGAAAGCCGTCCATCGAGGCGAACCATCACGACAAAAGAGAGGGCCAGATAAACCAAGGCCGGCAAGACATTAAAGGCCATTTCGCTGAGCGCTTCGAGGAATCCTTGAATCCCTCGATCGAGCTTGGTCATGATCCCGCCGACGCTCTCTTCCCGGTGGAAGGTGAGGGGGAGCGAATGGAGGCGATCGACCGTCGCCTCCAGCAGCCCGTAATGAACCCCCAGCCGGACCCGCCAGGTCAGCCAGCTCGACAGGGCGAGGATCGCCTCATGACCGAGCCCCAAAAGCAGCAGCCCGCCGACCGCCAGTCCGACGTTTTGGAATTTTCCTCCGCTGCCGAGCTGATCGAAAAGGTACTTGAGAACGAGCGGCTCCACGGCACTCAACGCCGCCCCCCCCAGGGTCAACGCAAGGATGAAACAGACGACCCTCCGGAAAGGACGGACAAAGATCAAGGCCCGTCGTCCCTGAGAGAACCAATGCGGATTCGTCGTTTGATCTGCCAATCTGATATTCCCCCCTCCTATCGTCAAGCCGATCACGCGACGCGGGTCGCGGATCTCCAAAGGAGCAAGGTATCAGATTGAATATTTTTCGCTATTGGGAAAGGACCTCAATCAGGCGGGAAAAAAGATGGAGCGTTGCAGAAAGAGAGCGCAGCAGACAAGAGGCGGCGATCGAAGCGCCAACCGGTGCTCATCCTCAGCAGAATCGACGCAGGAAAGCAATGAGTACGAAGATCACCTCGTGCCGCCGCTCTAGCTGGCGCGGCGCACCGCCCCATTCGGCAGACGGGAAGCCGACCGTGGGGGGGTTGCTGTTTTTGGCAGGGGGATAGAATCGCCGTTGCCGTTCTGCTTCGCTCGAACCGGTCGCGCGGCCGATCGGACCGTCATCTCCTTCTGTCCGAGGAGCGATTGCTCGAAGTAGTCGATCGTCCGCTTCAGCCCCGCTTCGAGCCGAATCGTCGGCTCCCAGGAGAGGGCTTGTTTCGCCAAGGTGATGTCGGGGCGGCGCTGCGTCGGATCATCTTGAGGAAGCGGCCTGTAGACGATCTTTGAGCGCGATCCGGTGAGTGCGATGATCTTCTCGGCCAGTTCCAAGACCGTAAACTCTCCCGGATTCCCCAAGTTCACCGGTCCGGTGAGTCCCGGCGTCTCCATCATCCGAATCATTCCTTCGATCAAATCGTCCACATAACAGAAGGAGCGGGTCTGGCTTCCGTCTCCATAGACGGTGATCTCTTTTCCCTGAAGGGCTTGGAGGATGAAATTGCTGACGACCCGTCCGTCGTTCAACGCCATGCGCGGTCCGTAAGTGTTGAAGATCCGGATGATCCGGATGTCGACCTGATACTGCCGGTGGTAGTCCATCATCAACGTCTCCGCAACCCGTTTCCCTTCGTCGTAGCAGCTTCGAAGACCGATCGGGTTGACGTTTCCCCAATACGATTCGGGCTGGGGGTGGACTTTCGGATCGCCGTAGACCTCGGAGGTCGAGGCCTGCAGAATGCGCGCCTTGGTCCGCCGCGCCAGCTCTAACATATGCGTGACGCCGAGGACATTCGCCTGCACGGTGCGGACCGGATCGAACTGATAATGGACCGGCGAAGCGGGGCAGGCCAGGTTGTAGATCTGATGGACTTCCAGGTCGATCGGATGGACGATGTCGTGCCGGATGGCTTCAAAAAGAGGATGGTCGAGAAGAGGGCGGATATTCTCTTTTGAGCCGGTGAAATAGTTATCAAGACAGAGAACGGCGTGTCCCTGCGCGAGAAGCTGCCCGCAAAGATGGGAACCGAGGAATCCGGCTCCGCCTGTGACCAATATTTTTTTTCGCTCTGGATCAAAGTGTGAATGCATGCGACGCTCCTCTCTACTCTTTCTCATCCGGTCATTGATCACCGCGGTGCAGGAAAGCTGCACTCTCATTCTGTAAGGATCGCAACAGTGTCGGCGGCATGAAGACCTCCGGCACAGGTGGTGCTGTCTTTCCGCGGTTTTACAGATTACCTTCTCATTTTGAAAATAATGATGAGGTACAAAGAAGCAAAACAAATGCCGATCTGCCGATCTGTATTCAGCCTTACACCGATCCCGTCGAACGTCGGCTTAATTCAACGATCAAGAGGGACCGGTATCGCCGGGATAGCGATCTGAAGCGCGCCCCGTCCGGAGCGGCTCCGAGCGTCTCTGCGGCGAGAGAAACATATCCGAGGCGGTAAGCCAGATAGGCCACTTTATAGAAGGGGAACCGGTCGAAAAGATCCCGATCTTTTGCGAGCGCCTGGTACCGGCGCAGGAACCCCTCTTCTTCCAGGGAGCTGAATGCAAACTCGACGCAGCTCCCCGCGAGGTCCCAGACGATATCCTGACAGCCGGGGAAGAAGTGATCGTCATGATGATCGAGACCGTCGGCTTTCAGGTACCCCCGCGGGGTCTGCAGCCATTTGTGGGGGAGCATCCTTCCATCCACAGCCGTCGGCCTTCCCTCTTCGAAGAGGGATCGAAATCGTTCCAGCCGGTCAATCCGAGCGTTCCACCCTTTTCCGATCCCTTCGGCGATATTGATCCGGATCATTTCGATCATCTCATCAAAGGAGCAGCGCCGGGCGGCTGGGAAGGCCTGGCGCAGGCAGGCGAGATACCGGGCCATCGCCTCAATCAGGGCCGAATCGACCTTGCCTCCGCCGACCGGCGCCCCCTCGACAAACTCGGTGACAAGAAAGCCGTGCGTGAGGCCAACTGCAGGCAGGCCCCATCCGGCCTCGGCTAGTCGCTCGGCCCGTTTCCGTTTCAACCGGCCGTAGCGTCCGAGACCGGCGAACTTCAGCAGACGCGGTTTGCCTTTCTGAAACAGGGTCCGGTCCGGAACACCGTCGGGCGAAAGAAGCGCATCCGATTCGAAGGTGAGATATTTTCGTCGTTCATGTTGCGGTTGGACGGCCGGATGGTCTGCCTCGCTTCGATAAAAAAGGGAACGCCATCGCCCGCCGGAAAGATCGAAGCGCGGGCGATCGATCAGGGGGCGTCGCCCCGTCGCGAGAAAAACCTCTTCGAAGGAGGTCGTGATCTTCCGGTGCCTCGGCCACCGCGCCCGCGCCGCCCCGGAGCGGAAGCAAACGCCGTCCGGCGCCCAGCTTGGAAAGAAGAGAACCCGCTCCGCCGCCGCGCCGAGCTCGCAGAGCTTTGCCGCGACGCAGGTCATCGAAGAGCCGCTCAAGCCCGGCCCCTCGTCGACGACGAGGAAGTAAGCCCCCTTCTTCTTCGCAAGCTCCGCTTCAAAGGAGGGGGCGAGGAGGAGAGACCGGTCGAAAGGATGGCCGCGCGGGCGGACCGTATAAGAGCAAACCGGACAACCCTGGGATTCGAGGGCGGCCGCGACCACGGCGGAGAGACTGGCGCCGATGCTTCGGAGCCCGATGCAGACGGACGGCTGCGCGCCGACCTCCCGGAGAAAACGCAGGGCCGATTCGAGGAAAGTCTCGGGATAGAGACTGTAGTAGGCATATCCTTCGGGGACACGCGCGGTGATTTTCGGAGGAAGATGGCCGAAGAGGGGATCTTGAAGAACGCGGCCGAGCCGATCGAGCCAAGACGGCATTTCGGTTGTCCGACGCTGAGCGCTGAGAGAGAAGAGCCGGCCGGTCAGGAGGCTCCCTTGCCGAAGCCGCTGCAGCAGCGGAGGGTTCGAATCCCGATCGGGACACACGGCATCGGCGACGGCCGATTCAAAAATTCCCCACTCAATCAAAAGCTCGGAGAGCAGATCATGATTGCAGAAATCCCTCTCGCAAGAGAGAAAAAGGGCCTGAATTTCAGAGAGCCGTTTCAATGAATCCAGGCTCTCTTCTTCCCCGCCGTAAACGATCATATCGACCGATCGATCCCGGAAGCCCTTTATTGGGCTCCTTGGGATCATTCTACAACGATCTTATCGGCCGATGGAATCGCCCCTTCCGATTTCCGCTTGACTCAGGATCGCGATCACCTCTTCATCCGAGACCTGTTCGAAGTTTTCGAAGAATTGACCGACCGCGTAAAAATCAGACGGCGTCTGCAGGCAGACCACCTCGTCCGCCAACCCCTCGATCTGTTTCAGCGACCCCTCGGGAGCGACCGCGGCGGCGGCGATCAGCCGGGCCGGTTTTTTAGCGCGGACCGAGCGGAGGGCCGCCGTCATGCTGGCGCCGGTGGCGATGCCGTCATCGAGAACGATGACCGTCCGGCCGGCCGGAGAGATCGGGGGGTGAACCGGAGTATAAAACGCGCGGCGGCGATGAAGACTCTCCAGCTGCAGTTTCTTCTCCATCTCGACATAGTCGTCATCGATCCCAAGCGCGTGAAAGGCCTCCCCTAAATAGACATGGCCCTCCTCATCGACCGATCCGATCGCCAGCTCCGGCTGATAGGGCGCCCTCAGCTTACGGACGAGGACCACATCCACCTCGCCGCCGAGTTCGCCGGCGAGGATCTTCGCCATCGGCGCCGCCCCGCGGGGAATAGCTAAGACCAAGGGATGTTTCCCGCGGTAGGCAGCCAGCCGTGCGGCGAGCAAACGCGCCGCCTCCTCGCGATTTTTAAAGATCAAGCTCTACTCCTCTCCGAACGGAGCGCGACGAGAGGGGCGGAGGGACCGCTCCTTCTTCCGATGAAGAGACCCTCGCGCTCTCTTCGTTGTTAATCGTCGCTTTATTTTGACCGGATCGATAAGAAAGGACAACCCCCCAAAGGAGGCATTTCAAGAAGACCCGGGAAAGCGCCTTGAAGCGAGCCGTCGCCGGAGAAGAGATCCGCCGTCGAGCGCGTTCGCTTTATCGGCTCCGCCGGTCGACCTCTTCGGCGAGGGCCTGAAGAGAAGCGGAGATCCGGACCGGATACGGGGCCGCTTCTCCCAGACGGCGCAGCGATTCCGGGAGACGGTCCAGCTCGGCGGCGGCCCGCCTGCGCGATTCGGCGAGCGAAGGAGACGGGGCCAGACGCCGGCCTGCACGCATCACCGGCCGGATCAGCGCCTCCCCCTCTTGCGGGTCGCTCTCCAGGGTGAGGAGATCCTCCGCCATCCGGCCGTCCGGTCCGGTCCGGCGATGGACCTGCTTTCGTCCCGGCCAAGTGGCCTTTCCTTCGGAGCGCTTGCGGCGCGCGCGCCCCGCATACTCCTGAAGCTTGTAGGCGCAATCGAGATAGGGAACATCGGCGGAGGTGTCGAGGCGGGAGCCGATGCCGAAGCCGTCGATGGGGGCCCCCGCCGCCAACAGATCGCGCACGACCTGCTCATCGAGATTGCCGCTGGCCCAGATCTTCACCTCCGCCAATCCCCCTTGATCCAAAATCCGCCGGACTTTTTTGGCGTGGTCGGCCAAGTCGCCGCTGTCGAGACGCACCCCTCGGATGAGAATCCCCTCTTGTTTTAATTGAGGGGCGATGGAAACCACCTTCGCCGCCGCCCCCTCCGTATCGTAGGTGTCGATCAGAAAGACGACGTTGTTCGGCTGGGCGCGGGCGAAACGAAGAAAAGCCTCCGCCTCCTCTTCATGGGCCTGGACGAAGGAGTGGGCCATCGTCCCGAACGACGGGACGCCGTCAACGGATTCGGCCAAGACATTGGATGAGCCGGCAAAGCCGGCGAGATAACAGGCGCGGGCCGCCGTCAAGCCGGCCTCCGCCCCGTGCGCGCGGCGCAGACCGAAGTCGATGAGCAGTTTTCCCGGCGCCGCCAAAACCGATCGGGCCGCCTTGGAGGCGATCAGGGTTTGAAAATGGAGGAGATTGATTAGACGGGTCTCGATCAATTGCGCCTGCGGGAGAGGAGCGGTCACCCGGACGATCGGCTCGTTCGGGAAGAAGACCGTCCCTTCCGGCATGGCGTCGACATCACCGGAAAATCGAAGCCGAGAGAGCGCTGCAATAAAGTCGTCGGTGAACCGGCCGGTGCCGGCCAGCCACTCCAGCTCGGGAGGGGTGAACTGCAGTCGCTCCAGGTAGCCGAGCAGCGAGGCCAGACCGGCTGCCATGAAAAAGTTACGCTCCGGCGGTCTCTTTCGGATAAAAAACTCGAAGACCGCCGTCTCCTCCATCCCCTCGTCAAAATACCCTTGGAGCATGGTGAGTTGATAGAGATCGGTCAGCAAGACGCTCGACATCGACGCCATCAGATGAGGTTCCTCCGCTCGTCCCAGATCACTTTATTAAAATTCCGCCAGGGATGCCAGCAATCTTGAGCGCGGAGTTTTAAAAGAGGTCCACCCGGCCCGTCTTTCACTCCGCACGCCGCACTTGAATCGTTAGACTTTGTATCCGATCCGACGGAGCAATTCCTTGCGCGAGCGCAGATCGGCATCGGTCTCGACTCCTTTTGAGCGAAACCCATCGATCACTCCCATGATCCCCCGCCCTTGATCGGTTTCGGCCAGAATCACCTCCACCGGATTCGCGCTGGCGCAGTAAACCGTGCAGACCTCCTGAACCGATTTGACGGCGTTTAAGACATTAATCGGATAGACCCCGCGGAGCAGGATGAGAAAGACATGGCCCGCGGAGAGGGCCTCCGCATTCTTCTTCGCCAATTCAATCAGGGAAGGATCGGTCCCGCTCGCACGAATTAAGCAGGGGCCCGAGGCCTCGCAAAAGGCCAATCCGAATTGGATCCCCGGCACCGCCGTTGCCAACGCCTCGTGAAGGTCATCGACCGTTTTGATGAAATGGGCCTGGCCTAAAATCAGATTCATCTCTTCCGGTTTTTCGATCTTGACCGATTTGAATTCCATCGCCTCTCCCCCGGCCTCGCCGGCAATATAGACCCTTCCGCTCTCCCAACCATTCCATTCCTTCCTATTTGGAATAAGCCTCTTGATACGCCGATGTCAAGATGGAAGCTGAACGAGGGCTCCTTCCGCGTCGATCCGGACCGACGTAGATCGGCTCACTGCTGGGTCTTACGTAGCGAATCGGCCCCTGGTGTGGTATAGTTTGGATCGACTTTCAACATCATAAGAACCTTCTGATCCGGGAGTTCTTGATGGATTTCAAGAAAACAACGTTCCTCTTTCTTTTCGTCATTTTTTTCTGGACACTCACGAACGCCGCCCATGCTTTTCCCCCACAGTCGATTGAATTCCTGCCGGGGTACAAAGTCCCGGATGTCTCTTCGGACGGAGCGCCTTCCTACGATCTGCGCTACTTCCTTCACTTCCCTTCGCTTTATCTGGCCGCCGGGGTCGGGATCGGACATATCAACGCGCCTGCGAATCATAAAAATCTGGCCATCGGAAGCGATGTCGAGATGACCCCGATCGGCTTCACCCTCAGGGTGTTCCCCTCTCTCTCCGAATCGTACGTGACGTTTTTAGAAATCGGGGTCGATCGACTCTCTCAACTCGGCTATAAACTCGACCCGTCCATCGACACCGGACAGACCGACGTCTGCTTCACCGATACCAGCACCGGCCCCTCCCCTTGCAAAAAGACAACGATCAGAAGGAAGTCATACGCCTACCGCTTCGGCGCCGGAATCGAGAAGGTCTTCCGGTCGGGTTTCGGCGTGGGCCTTCATTATACTTATCGCCAGGCCGAGCCGATCTCGAAAACGGTGAGCCAAACACAGAGCGTCGGCGTGCAGGCCCCGGTGACCACGAGCGAAGATCTCTTTGATATCAAACAGTCGATCTTTTCGATCTTGATCAGTTACCGCTTCCGGTAGACCCAGCCGCCCGTCTTTCCCTTTCCTTCATTAAAGAAGGAGGAGTCGTCGGGGCCGGGAATCGTTGCAGATTGATCTTGTCCATGCTATAATCCGGTCTCTTTTCTTGTTCCGGAAGGGACCATCCCCTCTATACAAAAACTTGTGCGAGAGTGGCGGAATGGCAGACGCGCCAGACTTAGGATCTGGTGGGTCACCCCGTGGGGGTTCAAGTCCCCCCTCTCGCACCAACCCTTTCGATCCACCCTGCAGGACGA
>SCUR01000227.1 GCA_004297235.1 Candidatus Manganitrophaceae bacterium
CGATCCCCAACGCCCCCTGGCCGATCGCCGGCAGGCTGACCTCCGGGGAGAGATATTCGGTGATCCGTTCGGTCCAGCCCATCCGGTGCAGACCGGCGGCGGCGAGGATGATCGCTTCGAACTCCCCCTCGGTCAATTTGCGCAGGCGAGTGTCGAGATTCCCGCGGAGCATCGCGAAGTCGAGGTCGGGCCGGTAGGCCCAGAGCTGTGCCTGGCGGCGAAGGGAGCTGGTTCCGATCTTCGCCCCCGAAGGAAGATCGGCCAGGCGAAGGCCGCGGCGGCTGATCAGCGCATCCCGCGGATCTTCCCGTTTGGGAATGGCCGCCAAGTGAAGCGGTTCCGGAAGCACGCTCGGAACATCCTTCATGCTGTGGACCGCCAGATCGATCTCACCCCGCAGGAGCGCCTCTTCGATCTCTTTTACGAAGAGCCCTTTCCCGCCCACCTTGGCCAGGGGAACGTCGAGGATCTTATCTCCGGTGGTCTTGATCTTGACGATCTCCACCTGGAATCCTTTCGACTCCAGCTGGCCTTTAACCCAGTTCGCCTGCCAAAGCGCCAACTGGCTGCCGCGGCTTCCGATTTTCAGAACGTTTTTTAACATCTTTAAAACCCGTGAGGCGTGAGGGGTGAGGGGTGAGGGGTAAAAGCAAAAAGAATTTCTAATCTTTGTCGCCTGACGCCTAACGCTTCACGCCTCACGTTATTTTTCACTTCTGGGTACCCATTCATCCACGCCCCCTTTTTCTCCCAGCCAGACGTGACGGTCGGCGTCGATGGCGATGGAGTAGACATGCTCGTTGGCCAGCCCGTCGCGGGCTGTGAGATTCATCCACTGCCGGCCGTCGAAACGGGAGACGCCGTGGTTCGTTCCGAACCAGAGGGCCCCGTCGGCCGGATCGACGGTGATAGCGTAGACGATGTTGCCGGCCAGCCCGTCGTCCGCCGTGTAATTCTTCCAACTCTTTCCGTCGAAGCGGGCGGCGCCCCCTCCCCAGGTCCCGAACCACTTGTTTCCGTCGCGGTCGATCGCCATCGAGAAGACATAGTTCTCGTTGTACGTCTCATTCCCGTCCGGCCCGAGGATCGAGAGGTTGTGCCGATGTTTGTAGTCGTTCATCTCCGATCGGGAGAGGGTGCCGAAACCGGTGTTCTCGCTTTGGGGCAGTCCGAGCTTGTTCGGTGCGCCGAGACCGTCCTGATGTTTCCACGTTTTCCAGTTTCCTTGCGGATCGAGACGGCTGACCCCTCCCTCCGTACCGAACCAAATCGACTGATCCCGATCGATGGCCAAGGCATAGACCCACCGGTCGGCCAGGCCGTCCTCGGTGTTGTAATTTTTAAACCGGGATCCATCGAACCGGCTGACCCCGTTCCAGGTGGCAATCCAGGTCGTCCCATCCGCGGCAAAGTCGATTCCATAGACCCAGAAATCGGCCAGGCCGTCCGAGGGAAGGTACGTTTTCCAGGTTTTCCCGTCAAAACGGCTCAGTCCGCCATTGTTGGTGCCGAACCAATGCCCGCCGCGGGGATCCCGCTTCATCGTAAAAATATAG
>SCUR01000228.1 GCA_004297235.1 Candidatus Manganitrophaceae bacterium
CTGGTTGCAAGGACCGTGAATCCACATTTCCTGATGAGGATTCGGCCGGGAGACGAAGATACCTCACTCTATCGTCTCGTCTTGCAAGAGCTTGGAAAGCTCCGGGAAGCGGCCCGGGTCAAAGATATTCATCTCTTTGACAGAGAAAACAGGATGATCGTCGATCTCGACCAAACGCAGCGGATCGGCGAGGAGAATCTTTTTCTCCAACTCGACTCTTATGAGCTCGAACAGGTCTGGCGCGGCCGCACGGTCTCTTCCGTTCTTTACCGAGGGCGGGACGGCCGGTTTTACAAAGCCGGTTATGCCCCCGTCTGGGACGATCAGGGGGAGGTCATCGCGGGGGTCGGAGTCGAGGTAGGGGTCGATTTCATGCAGATCATGGATGGGGTTCGTCGGCAGTTCATCGGGATCTCCTTGTTCAGCGGGGGATTGATTGTCATGATCAGCTTTCTTCTCTCCCGCTCGATGATCCGTCCGATCCAGGTCCTGACCTCCGCTACGGAACAGCTCGGAAATGAGGAGAGCTACCCACAGGTTGATTTGAAGCGAAACGACGAACTCGGCGACCTGGGAAAGCATTTTAACTGGATGATCGCTCAAATCAAAACCAAAGATGCGCTGCTTCGCCGCATGTACGCTGAAGAGCGGGCCCGTGTGGAGGTCCTCGAAGGGTATAGCGAAACGCTGCTGAAGAGCATTCCGAGCGGTGTCCTGGGGGTTAATCTCAATGGAGAGATTACCTCCTGCAATCCGGCCGCGGAGAAGATCATCAGTCTCTCTTCATCGGCTCTCTTGGGCCGGCCGGTTCAGGGAGCGCTAGGCGTCTGCTCCCCTTTGGAGCCGATCCTCCTGACCGCCGTGACGACAGGCAACGAAGCGGCCTGGGAGGAATTCTCGATCGAAGATCCCTCCAGGGGGAAGCGCTGGATCGGTGCGATGGCCTCGCCGATTAAAGATCATGGCGGAAGACAGGCCGGTGCCACGGCGGTGTTCGCCGATCTTACCGAGGTGAAGAACCTCCAAGAAGAAATTGCTCTCAAGCGGCAGATGGCGCTTCTCGGCGAGCTCTCCGCTGGGATGGCCCATGAGATCCGAAATCCGCTGGCAGCCATTCAGGTCTTGGGTGAACTGCTCAGCCGAAAAGTGAAAGGGATTGCTTCGGACCAAACGAAGAAGGAGGCGGGCGGCTCCGGGGAGGGAGAGCTTCAAGCGCTGAGCCGGAGCCTGGTCACAGAGATCCATCATCTGAACCGATTCGTCACGGAATTTCTGATTTATGCGCGAATGCCTCTTCTCCGTTTTGAAAGGGCGAACCTCGCTGAAACCGTTGAGGCGGCTCTCTTGCTGGCTACGCCGTCTGGAATGCCGGAGAAGATTTCTCTTCGAAAGAGCCTCCCCGCGTCTTTCAAGATCTCGGTCGACCCTCTCGAATTTCGGCGGGTGCTCCTCAATTTGAT
>SCUR01000229.1 GCA_004297235.1 Candidatus Manganitrophaceae bacterium
GCCGAATCGAGCCTGACCGCCCTCGCTTACTACTATTTAGGTCTCTACTCGATAGAAAGCAAGGCGATCCTCTCGACCATCATCCCGAGTGTGATCATCGGCATCCCGGTCGGCGCCTTCCTGATTCGACAGATGGACGCGGAAACCTTCCGTCGTATCTGCATGAGCTTCGATGTCTGGGTCGTCGGTTTCGGCCTCTCTCGGGTTTTGATTGATTTGCAACTGATCGTCAGCCCGTTTGCCTACGGCGTGATGCTCTCCGCACTGGTGGTGGACGGATATCTTCTCTACACCTTCTTTACCCGGCGCAAACCGATTGAGATCCAATCCGAAAATCCAGAGATAACACAGGAGGTGATCCCTTCGGTTCAGGGCATCTCTCCGGTAGAGAGCCGATGGAACCAGAAAGAATAATCAACCTCAGGAACATGTAACAACTGAAAGGAGCCTATGGAACGGAAGATCATCGAGACCGATATCCTCATCATCGGCGGGGGAACCGCCGGATGCATGGCGGCAGTCGAAGCAAAAGAACGTTACCCGCAACTGAATGTGACGATTCTGGAGAAAGCCCATATCGACCGAAGCGGCTGCCTCGCCGGGGGGATGAACGCCATCAACGCGTATCTGAACAAGGGGGAGACCCCGGAGAGCTTCGTTCGATATGTCCGCTCCGATTCGTGCGGCCTGATTCGCGAAGACCTGGTCAAGACGATGTCGGAGCTCTTCGAATATTGCGTAAAGAAGGTGGAGAAATGGGGCCTGCCGATCCTCTGCGATGATCAGGGAAATTATCTTCCGCGGGGTCGATGGAACATCAAGATCAACGGCGAATCGCTCAAGCCGATCCTTGCCAAATCGGCCCGCTCGGCCGGAGCGCAGGTCTACAACTGGATCAACGTGACCAACCTCCTCATGGAGGGAGATCGGGTGGCGGGGGCGGTCGGCTTCTCGCTCCGAAACGGCACCTTTTATGTCGTGAAAGCCAAGGCGACCATCATCGCCACCGGCGGCGCGGCGGGACTCTATCGGCCGAACAATCCGGGCGACGCCTCGCACAAAACCTGGTATTGCCCCTACAATACGGGAGCGGGATACGCGATGGGAATCCGCGCCGGAGCCGAGATGACCTCGTTCGAGATGCGCTACGTCGCCCTCCGGACGAAAGACACCATCGCCCCGACCGGCACGATCGCCCTCGGCGTGAAAGCGCCGCAGGTCAACGCCAAAGGGGAGCAGTTCATGAAGACCCGCTACGCCCACCTCGGCGGCGACGGCGCCCCCACCCCCTATCGGACGTACGGCCCATTGATGGAAATTAAAGAAGGGCGCGGCCCGGTCTATCTCGACACCCGCGGCCTCACCGCGGAACAGGTTCGAGAGCTGAAGGCGGCTTATCTCGACATGTATCCCTCGATGGTTCTCTATTGGGCTGCCAACAATATCGATCCTTCCAAAGAGCCGATCGAGGTCCAGACGACCGAGCCGTACATCGTCGGCGGCCATTGCCAGGCCGGTTATTGGGTCGACGGCGATCGTCGGACCACCGTGAAGGGTCTTTATGCCGCGGGAGACGTCGCGGGAGGCGCTCCCTACAAATTCGTCTCCGGATGCTGGGCGGAGGGGGTCATCGCCGCTCGGGCCGCCGGGGCCGACATCGCGAACATGCCGCCGATCACCGTTTCGGAAGAGCAGATCGCCGCGGAGGAAGCGCGGGCCTTCGAAGCGATCAAGCGGCCAGGCAAAGTTCGCTACCCGATTCTCCCCACCGACATGGAAGCCCGGCTTCAGAAATTGTTGGAGCAGTATGCCGGCGGCGCCTCGACCTATTACGAGATGAACGAAGAGATGCTCCAGATCGCGCGGCAGCGGCTGGCCAAATTCCCGGCCGACTTCAATCATCTGGTGGCAAACGATCTCCATCAGCTGATGAAGGTGCACGAAATCATGGACCGGGTCGATGTCGCCCAGACATTGGTCGAGCACCTTCTCCACCGGAGAGAGACCCGCTGGCCGTCGTATCAAACAAGAACCGACTACCCCGAGCGGGATGATGTGAATTGGCTGAAGTTCGTCAACTCTCGGCGGGACCCGAAAACCGGGAACATCCAGGTCCTGACACGGCCCTACGAGCAGGTCATCCCTGGAGATCGGTACAAGCCGTAGAGGGACATCTCAGCCGATGAGAGGATCAAGTCATTTATCGCGGTTTTAATTTAAGGAGGTTTCAATGCCTGTTTGGGTAGATCCAGAAAAATGCAACGGCTGTCATGGCGCCAGCCAGCCCCCCTGTCTTCGGATGTGTCCGGGCGACCTGATCGTGAAGGACCACACCGCCAACAAGGCTTATTTGAAGTACCCCGAAGACTGCTGGGACTGCCTCCCTTGCGTCAAAGTCTGTCCGGAAGAGGCAATTGAGTTTCATCTCTCCTACCAGTTCGGAGGGAAGGGCGCCAAGCTGATTCCTCACATCCATAAATCGCACGATCAGATCTCCTGGGAGCTGATCGACACACAAGGGAACAGCGAAACGTTCACCATCCGAACCAAGCTGATGCCGGTGGCGCTCGATGAAAAGGTCGAAGGGGGAACACAGACGCTCGACTTTTCGATTTAGCAGAATTTCATTTTAATTCAATGACCATTATTCCGAAAGGAGCTTCAAGCATGGCTATTTCCATTCCGCACGGCGGCAGATTGATCAACCGTTTTGTTGATCCGAAGGAGGTCGATCGGCTCACGCAAAAGGCCTCTCAAATGAAAAAGATCGAGTTGACCCCGCGCGAGATCTCCGATCTGGAGCTGATCGCAATCGGCGTCTTCTCCCCATTGGAAGGATTCATGGGGAGTGCCGATTACCAGAGCGTGCTGGACCGGATGCGGCTCGCGAATGGCCTCCCCTGGAGCCTCCCGATCACCCTCTCGGTCACCGCCGCAGAAGCCGCGGGTCTGAAGGAAGGGACGGAGGTCGCGCTCGTTCAGGAAACCGGGCTCCCCCTCGCCATTCTGAAGATCGACGAAATCTACCCCTTCGATAAAGAGAAAGAGGCGGTCGCCGCCTACGGAACGAACGATGCCAGTCACCCCGGTGTTGCCTACACCCAGACCCTCGGCGACTTTTACCTCGGAGGCAAGATCGAGATGCTTCGCCGCTCGCCGATCCAGCGCTTTCACGAGCACCAGATGGACCCGGCGCAGACCCGTAAGCTCTTCGAGGAGAAGGGGTGGAAGCGGATCGTCGCCTTCCAAACACGAAACCCGATTCATCGCGCCCACGAGTACATTCAGAAGTGCGCGCTGGAGATCACCGATGGCCTGCTGCTTCACCCAATCGTCGGCGAAACGAAGAGCGACGACGTCCCCGCCGACGTCCGGATGCGCTGCTACAAGGTCCTGCTTGAGAACTATTATCCGAAAGATCGGACGATCCTGGCCGTCTTCCCGGCGGCGATGCGCTACGCCGGCCCCAAAGAAGCGATCTTCCACGCCATCTGCCGAAAGAACTACGGGGTGACCCACTTCATCGTCGGCCGCGACCATGCCGGCGTCGGCAACTTCTACGGTTCGTTCGACGCCCATCACATCTTCCAGAAGTTTACGCTGGAAGAACTCGGCATTCAGCCGCTCTTCTTCGATCATACTTTCTACTGCAAGCGCTGCCTCGGGATGGTCTCCGCCAAGACCTGCCCGCACGATGCGTCGGAGCATATCGCCCTCTCCGGAACCAAAGTCCGCGAAATGCTTCGCGGCGGGATCAAGCCCCCTCCCGAGTTCAGCCGAGCCGAAGTCGCCGAGATTTTGATCGAGGCGATGTCGGATAAAGCAAAAGCGGGAAAGTGAGTCAAGCGCGGAGTGCGGAGTAGTGAAGAAAGGCCTCTTGTACTCCGAACGCCGCACTCGTGCCGGGCCGCGCGCCAGGATTCTCATTGACACCCATATTCCGTTATTATAAGATCATGCTACTTTAACCGGAGAAGCTCCAAAAATGGCACCCGAAAAAGATTTAAAAACAATCCTTAAGAAGATCCACTTCACCGACGACGCCCAGGTGATGAAACAGCTGGTCGATCAGTCGCTTCAGGTGAAGATCCGGATGGGCCAAATCCGTCGGAAAATCGTGATTATGAGCGGAAAAGGGGGGGTCGGCAAGAGCATGACCACCGCCAACATCTCGCTCGCGTTTGCGCGACAGGGGAACAAAGTCGGCGTCCTCGATGTCGATCTAAACGGCCCCTGCATTCCGAGAATGCTCGGCGTCCAAGGGCGGTTTGAGTTTACCGGCGACGGCGCGATCCCGCCGGTCGGGCCGTATGACATGAAAGTCGCCTCGATGGATTTTTTCCTTCGGCAGGAAGACTCGCCGGTTCGCTGGAAAGGTCCGATGGAGCTCTCGCCGGTCTGGCTCGGGTTGATGGAGATGAACGTCATTCGCGAATTTCTCGGCGATGTGAATTGGGGCGAGATCGATTACCTGTTCACCGATCTGCCTCCCGGCGCCGCGGCCGATAAGCCGCCGGTGATCGCCGGTTTCATTCCGGAGCTCGATGGCGCGGTCGTCGTCACCACCCCTTCGGAAGTCGCCAAAACCGTCGTCAAAAAATCGATCGTTTATGCCCGCGATCTCGGTATTCCGGTCATCGGTCTCGTCGAAAATATGAGCGGCGCCCTCTGCCCCGAGTGCAAAACCGCCGTGCCGTTCTTTGAGGGGGGATGCGAAGATCTCTGCGAGGAACTTGATGTTCCCCTCTTGGGCAAGATCCCCTTCGATCGCGAAATGTCGCACGCATGCGATTCGGGCGAGCCGCTTCCGCCCTCACATCCGATCTCGAAGCGCTTTGATGAGATTGCCAATCGCATTCAGCAGTTGTTGGATTTTAAAAAGATCGTTGCCGACAAATTGTAATGCCCCACGAGATCTCTGATTTTGTGGAGACTCTTTTTACGGA
This sequence comes from Candidatus Manganitrophaceae bacterium, assembly GCA_004297235.1. Taxonomy (GTDB): domain Bacteria; phylum Nitrospirota; class Nitrospiria; order SBBL01; family Manganitrophaceae; genus Manganitrophus. Next base: position 4,947 of record SCUR01000229.1, read on the forward strand.
GGAACCTCATGAAGTTCGTATGTATGAAGTGTGAAAGTTTCATGACCTTTGAGAATGTCCAAGTTCCCGGAGAGCAATCGCTCGGCGTGACCTTCGCATGCCCGACCTGCAACGCCAAGGTCGCGATGGTGACCAACCCGGGCGAGACGGCGATGGTTCAGGCGCTCGGCGTAAAGCTCGGCGGACGGACCGCTCCGGCCGAGCCGATGGAGCTGACCCGCCAGACGTTGAAGGAAGCCCCCGACAGCTTCAGCAAGCCGGCTCCTTCTCCCGCGGCGCAGAAAGAGATGCTGGCGGCCGAGATGGCCAAGGCGA
>SCUR01000230.1 GCA_004297235.1 Candidatus Manganitrophaceae bacterium
TGTGGGGGGTTGATGTATAAGGAGGTGATTTATACGCAACAAGGATCGCTCCTGATCTTTCGTTGCATCCATTGCGGCGAGATCATCGATCCGCTGATCGTCACCAATCGGAGATAACGTTATTTCAAAGAGAGACCGCCTCCTTGGGGCCTCTACTCAAAATATCGAGACGACCTCTCGATTGCTCTATCATGAATTTATAAAATTTCTCATTTGATCGAGACGGGGCTGATTCCCTCTTCCGATGAAAGAGGGACGCCGGACCACGAGGAGGAATCTTCACTTTAGCATCCAGGTCCTCTCCGCATCGCGATAGGCCCGAGATCATGAAGAGATCGATCGGATCGATGGCATTCACGACCGACGACCTGATGCGTGTCCGTAAACAGGCCGCCACGCCGATCCGCTCATCGACAACTTACTTAGGAACATTCTTCGACTGCAACGAGCCATCCTTGAGCCCGTAGCAAAGCGACCGACCGGCGCCGGGGCGAACCCGGCGCCGCTTCCCTTCCAAACCGATCTACGTAGAGGCGTCCCGGCGGGACGTCTCTGTATGAACGTTCACCACGCGCGATTCATCCACCCTCAAGACCTTGCCTTCTCATTTGTGCTAGAATAGAATCATATTAAATTCGACGGGTGACTTCCATGGAAATGAAGGAAGATCAGGAGCTTTATTACTATTTAAAGCTGACGCGCGAGTTTGAAGATCGCGTCTCCAAGCTCCATCGCCAGGGGAAGATCCTGGGCGGGGTCTACTCCGGGAAGGGCCAAGAAGCGATCGTGGTCGGCGTCTGCTACGGTCTGCATCGGGAAGATTTTATCTCCCCTATCCACCGAGACATGGGGGCCTTTCTCGTCAAAGGGGTCGATCCCAAGCTCCTCATGGCCCAGCTCTTCGGGAAAAAGACCGGCCTCTCAAAGGGGAAAGACTCTTTCCTTCATGCGGGAGATTTGGAGCGGGGCATCTTTGGGGCCACCAGCATGCTCGCCTCCACCCTTCCGGTCGCCACCGGCGCCGCGCTGAAATTTAAAATGAAAAAGGAGCCGCATGTCGCGATCGCCTTCTTCGGAGAAGGGGCCAGCAGCCGGGGCGATTTTCACGAAGCGCTCAACTTCGCGGGAATCCATAAATTGCCGGTCATCTACATCTGCGAGAACAATTTTTATGCTTATTCCACCCCGCAGAATCAGCAAATGGCGGTGGAAGATGTCGCCCTCCGCGCCGAAGGCTACGGCTTCAAGGGCGCCGTCTGCAGCGGCAACGATCTGCATGCCGTGATGAGAACAACCCATGCCGCCATCGACCGGGCGCGCCAGGGAGAAGGGCCGACCCTGGTCGAATGCAAAACCTATCGCTATCACGGCCACAGCGAGCACGACCAGCCTTTTTATCGCCCGCAAGAAGAGTTGATTGAGTGGGAAAGCCGCGATCCGATCCAGCGCTTCGAAATCTATCTTGAGAAAAAGGGATATAACGTCGACCAGATAAAAGAAGAGACGGAGCGGCAGGTGAAAGAGGTCACCGACGAAGCGGTCCGCTTCGCCGAAGAGAGCCCCTGGCCCGAAGGGAAAGAGGCGCTTGAAGATCTTTATGCGGACCCGTTTTAAACACGTGAGGCGTTAGGCGTGAGGCGTAAGGGGTAAGATCAAACGATTTTAAAGCTTTTACCCCTTACGCCTCACGCTTCACCCTTCCCGTCACTTAGGTTTTCGATGCCGACCACCTACATCAAAGCCATTCATGACGCGATGTTCGAGGAGATGAAGCGGGACGAGAATGTCTTCCTCTTGGGCGAAGATGTCGGGATTCTCGGCGGAGCGTTCAAGGCGACGGAAGGGTTTTTACAGGAGTTCGGCGCCGAGCGGGTAATCGATACGCCGATCGCCGAATCGCTCATCGTGGGCGCGGCGATCGGCGCCGCCGTGCTCGGAATGCGACCGATCGCGGAAATGCAATTCGCCGATTTCATCTCCTGCGCCTACGATCAGATCATCAACATGGCGGCGACCCTCCGCTATCGGCACGGCGGCCGCGCGCAGGTCCCGATGGTGATCCGGGGTCCTTCCGGGGCGGGGGTCCATGGCGGGCTTTTCCACTCCCAGAATCCGGAATCGTATTTTTTCTCCGTCCCCGGTTTGAAGATCGTCACGCCGGCCACCGCTTACGATGCCAAAGGGCTGTTGAAGGCCTCGATCCGCGACAACGATCCGGTCCTTTTCTTTGAACACAAATACCTCTATCGACGAATCCAGGAAGAGCTCCCGGAGGAAGACTATATCGTTCCGCTGGGAAAGGCGGCGATCCGCCGCGAGGGATCGGACATGACCTTCATCACCTACAGCGCCATGCTCTACCCCTCGCTCGCGGCCGCCGAGCGGCTGGAAAAAGAGGACGGCCTTCATGTGGAGGTGATCGACTTGAGGTCGCTTCGTCCGCTTGATTGGGAGACGGTTTTCCAATCGGTCCGGAAGACGAGCAAGGCCGTCATCATCCATGAAGACCGGCGGACCGGCGGCGTCGGCGGAGAGATTGCCGCCCGCATAGTGGAGGAGTGCTTCGACTCCCTCGACGGTCCGATCGTCCGGGTCGCGTCGGAAGACACCCATTATGCCTTTAGTCCGCCGCTGGAGGAATTCATTTTACCGAACGTCGATAAGATCCTCGCCAAGGCGAGGACGCTGGCAGCCTACTAAATACGGTGAGGAGTGAAAAGTGAGGAGTGAGGAGACAATAAAGTTAAATCTTTATTCCTTACCAACTTACTCCTTCCTCCTCACTCCTCACGCTCTTAGGTGAAAATATGTCTACCAAAGTGATCATGCCTCAAATGGGAGAGAGCGTCGTCGAGGGGAAGGTTGCGAAGTGGTTGGTTCATGAGGGCGATCATGTCGAGCCGGACCAGCCGATCGCGGAAATCTCGACCGACAAGGTCGATGTGGAGATTCCCTCCCCCGGCGCCGGGACGTTGATGAAGATCTATGTCCCCGAAGGGGCCATCGCCTCCGTCGGGGCCGAGCTGGCCCTGATCGGAGAAGGGACGGAGGCGGCGAAGGAAGCCGCCCGGCCGCCGACGGTGGAGCGGCCCCCCGCGGCGCCTCCGGGACGACCGCCGGTCGTGGAGCGCCCCCCGACGCAGGCGGCCGCCCCGACGCAAAAACCGACGCAAAGAGACGGCAAGGGCGAAGAAAAGCAGGACGGCGCGGAGGTTGGACGGATCTCTCCGCTCGTCCGGAAGCTGGCCGAGGAGCACCGGGTCGATCTCTCGCAGGTGAGAGGAACCGGCCTCGGCGGCCGGATCACCAAGCAGGATATTCTTCGATACGTGGGGAAAGAAGAGGGTTCGGCGGAGGAACAACAAGCGGCCCCTCCCTCCGCCGCCCCGCCGCGCCAGGAGATGCCGAAGCCGGCCGCAGCGCCTTCTCCCGAGCCGATGATGTTTAAAGAATTTAAGCCGCCCCGGTATGAGCCGAAAGAGGGCGATCAGGTCATCCCCTTCACCCGCCTTCGCAAGATGATCGCCGAGCATATGGTCTACAGCAAGCGGACCGCGCCGCACGTCACCACGGTGGCGGAGGTCGACATGGCCAAGGTCGCTCGTCTGCGAGAAGGGAAAAAAGCGGCCATCAAAGAGCAGACCGGGTACGAGCTGACCTATCTCCCCTTCATCATTTCAGCCGCCGTCCAGGCGATCGCCGAATATCCGACGCTCAATGCCGCGGTGGTCGACGACACCCTCGTCATTCGGAAAGAGGTCAACATGGGGATCGCCGTAGAGACCGAGAAGGGATTGATGGTGCCGGTGATTCGGCGCGCGCAGGAAAAATCGCTCGCCGGGCTCTCCCGCGCGGCGGCCGAGCTGGCGAAGAAAGCGCGCGAGGGGACCCTGAGCCCCGACGAGATCGCCGGCGGCTCTTTTACGATTTCGAATCCGGGGAGAAAAGGGAACCTCTTCGGCACGCCGATTATCTTTCAACCCCAGGTCGGGATTCTACGGATGGGAGAAATCGTCAAACGGCCGGTGGTGATCGAGGCGGAGGGGGAGGATACGATCGCCGTCCGGCCGATGATGTACCTGGCCCTCTCCTATGATCACCGGGTGATCGACGGCGCCGTCGGAAATCTATTCCTCCATCGGGTGAAAGAGATTTTGGAAGAAGGACGGTTCTCATTGTAGGGACGTCCGCGGGGATGTCTCTCTATGATGCCGGGGCGGAAAGATCGATCCGCCCCCTACGAAAGACCATTCTACGGAGCTTCATGCCGGAGCCGATCTTACAAGTTCAACAATTGAAAACATACTTCTATCTGACCGAAGGGATCGTCCCGGCGGTCGAGGAGGTCCGCTTCGATCTCTCCCGAGGGGAGACCCTCGGATTGGTGGGAGAGAGCGGATCGGGGAAGAGCGTCACGGCCCTTTCGATCCTTCGATTGGTTCCCGATCCGCCCGGAAAGATCGTCGGCGGACGGATCCTTTTTGAAGGGAAGAACCTTCTGGACCTCTCCGAAAAAGAGATGCGAAAGATCCGCGGGAATCGAATCTCCATGATCTTTCAGGAGCCGATGACCTCGTTGAACCCCGTCTTAACGATCGGAGAGCAGATCGCGGAGGGAATCGTTCTGCATGAGAAGGTCGGCAAAAAAGAAGCGATGAACCAATCGATAGAGATGCTCCGGAAGGTGGAGATCCCCGCCCCCGAGCGGCGGATTCGCGAATATCCGCATCAGCTCTCGGGTGGAATGCGGCAGCGGGTGATGATTGCGATGGCGCTCGCTCTCCGGCCCGCCATTTTGATCGCCGACGAGCCGACCACGGCGCTCGACGTGACCATCCAGCGGCAGATCCTCGATCTCATCCGTAAATTGCAAGAGGAGATCGGGATGGCCGTCTTGCTTATTACCCACAATCTCGGTATCATCGCAGAGACGGCACAACGGGTGGTCGTAATGAAGGAAGGACGGGTGGTCGAGACGGCCGATGTCTTCTCCCTCTTTGAAAAGCCGCAGCATCCCTACACACAGCAGCTCCTGGCGGCGGTTCCCCGCTTGGGCGAGACAAAACGGTGGACCAAAAAGAGAGGAAGCCGTTCGCAATCATCCGTCGGCAATCAGCAAGGAGCAACCCCGTAAGACCTATTTAATTCTCTCCACTTTTTCATTTCTCAAGCTGATGGCTGAAAGCGGGCCGCTGACGGCTTCACTTAACAAATATGTTGCTCGAAGTCAAAGGACTAAAAAAACACTTCCCGATCAACAAGGGGGGATTCTGGAAGCGGCAAGAGGGAATGCACCTCGCCGTCGACGGGGTCGATCTTGCCCTCCGAGAGGGGGAGACCGTCGGCCTGGTCGGAGAAAGCGGCTCGGGGAAGAGCACCTTCGCCCGCTCGATCCTCCGGCTGATTGAACCGACCGCGGGGGAGGTCTACTTCCAAGGGAAGAACCTCCTCACCCTTCCGAAGGAAGAGATGCGGCGGATGCGGCAGAAGCTGCAGATGATCTTTCAAGATCCCTATGCTTCGCTCAACCCGCGCATGACCGTTTTGGACATCGTCGCGGAACCGCTCGATATCCACTTCAAACTCTCCCGCCAGGAGCGGCGCGACCGGGTGGCCTCGATTCTTCAACGGGTCGGGCTGGGCCCTTCGATTCTCAACCGCTACCCGCATGAATTTTCGGGCGGACAGCGGCAACGGATCGGGATCGCGCGCGCCATGATCCTCCACCCCGAGTTGGTGGTGGCCGACGAGCCGGTCTCGGCGCTCGATGTTTCCGTTCAAGCCCAGGTGATGGAGCTGTTGGCCGATCTTCAGGAGACCTTCCATCTTTCATATCTCTTCATCGCGCACGATCTCTCCCTGGTGGAGAGCTTCGCCGACCGGACCGCCGTGATGTATCTTGGAAAAATCGTAGAGCTCGCCGAAAGCGACATCCTCTACAAACGTCCTCTTCACCCGTATACCCGGGAGCTGCTCTCCGCCGTCCCCGTGCCCGATCCGCGCCTTCGGAAGAAACGGGAGCAGCCCGGCACGGTCGACTTTTCCTTTACACCTTATTGCAATCACCGACAGGATGAAGCGCCACATTTGATTGAAGCGGAGCCGGAGCATTTTGTTTCGTGCCATCTCCGGCCCGCCGAGATCCGCCGACGACCCAGAGAGGGGGTGAGCTGATTGATTACAGATGAAAAGAAAGACCCAATGGGAGGAACATTATCCATGAAGGAGATCATCGGCAAAAGCGAGCCGATGATGGAAGTGTTTAAGATGATCCGACTCGCTGCGGAGACCGATCTCTCGGTCATGATTATCGGAGAGAGCGGCACCGGGAAGGAGCTGGTGGCCCGGGCCATCCACAACGCCAGCATCCGTCGAAAAGGCCCTTTTATCCCGGTCAATATCGGAGCGCTGACGCCCGATCTGGTGTCTAATGAACTCTTCGGCCATGAGCGGGGGGCCTTCACCGGCGCGCATGCGCAGACCTCGGGCGCCTTCGAGCGCGCCGACGGCGGAACCCTCTTCCTCGATGAAATCGGGACGATGGACCAGAAAACGCAGGTCACCCTGTTGCGGGCGATCGAAGACAAAGCTTTCTACCGGGTCGGAGGAAAAGATCTGATCCACGTGGAAGTCCGCATTCTCTGCGCCACGAATGAAGATTTGCAAGCGGCCGTCCAGAAAGAGACCTTCCGGAAGGACCTCTACTTCCGCCTGGAGGGATTCATCATTCGTCTTCCGTCGCTTCAAGAACGAAAAGAGGATATTCCGCTCCTCGCCCGGGAATTCTTGCACGAGTACAACGAAAAATACAAAAAGAACATCACGGAGTTCTCGACGGAGGCGCTCGATCTCTTCGTCAATTACCCGTGGCCGGGAAATGTCCGCGAGCTGAAAAACGTCATCCAGCGGGCGGTACTGCTGACCCCGCGCAACGTCATCATTCCCGAATACCTTCCCCGCCGGTTCCAGCAGAAGAGCGTTCCGAATAATAAAATCGTTTTCGATGTGGGGACCTCCTTGGGAGATGCCGAAAAGACCCTCATCATCCGGACGCTGAAAGACCGCAAGGGGAATAAAACGGCCACGGCCAAAATTCTGGGAATCAGCCGAAGATCGCTCTATAACAAGATTCAGCAGTTGAATATCAAGGTTTGAATCCCTTCTCCTCGGCCGCGCCGACCGAGGGGCCGCGAGAATCTTATCGAGAGCGCCGCAAGCCGACTCGGATGAACCGAGTTGTCGCTCACTCCGACGAAAACCGGAACGCCCCTCCTCGATTTCCTGCGTAAATTCTTCCCCATCCCCCCGCCGAAAAAGGGGGGATGGGCAGTTAT
>SCUR01000231.1 GCA_004297235.1 Candidatus Manganitrophaceae bacterium
GCCTTCAGGCCGGCGCGTTTATACCGCTCCTTGTTGCCGGCCGCCACCTTCTTGGGGGTACAGTCGACGACGACATCCACCTCGCTGAGCAATGCATCGAGCGTTCCGGCCACCGGAACCCCGCTGGCTCGCATCGCCTCGATTTTCTCAGGAAGGGAAGCGTAGATTGGGATGCCGAACACCACTGCGGTCTTGATCCGATAATCGGTCACCACGTCGGCCACGCCGACCAGCTCCATATCATCTTGTTTCCGAACCGCATCGGCGACCCGTTTTCCAATGACTCCATAACCATTGACGGCCACTTTCACCTTATTCATTTTTCTGCTCCTTTCATGAGGATTCGTCGATCTTCTTAAAATCGTGTCTCTCCGATTGATTCCCAATGGGTGATCCGGACGCTACTGCGCCAGGAGCCGCGCCAAGTCAAGCAGCCGCAGGTCGAGCGGCTTTTTCTTGCCGGCCACCTCGGACAGCGGCGTGGCGGTGATCTCCCCTCGGATCAGACCGACCAGAACGCCGCTCTTTCCCTGAGAGAGAAGATCGCCCGCGGCGGCTCCCAGGCGTGAGGCCAGCAGCCGATCGAACGCCCCCGGCGCTCCGCCCCGCTGAACATGCCCGAGTGATGTGACGCGAAGCTCGAAGCCGATCCGTTCATGGTGTTCCCGGAAGTGGGCCGCAATCTCCGACGCCTTGTGCTTGGCCCCTTCGGCCACGACGGCGATCGCGTGCGACTTCCCCCGGTCATAGGCGGCGCGCAGCTCCCGCGCCATCGTCTCCGGATCGCACGGCGCCTCCGGTATGGCGACCACCTCGGCCCCGCCGGCAATCCCGGACATCAAAGCCAGATAGCCGCAATCGCGCCCCATCACCTCGACCAGGAAGGCCCGCTGGTGCGAGGCCGCCGTGGTCTTGAGCCGGTCGATCGCTTCCAGCGCGATGTTCAGCGCGGTATCGACGCCGATGGTGATTTCGCTCCCGGCCAGGTCATTGTCGATCGTCGAGGCCACTCCCACCACGGGAAGTCCCATCTGGGAGAGGTGATGGGCGCCGGTCTGAGAGCCGTTTCCGCCGATGACGACCAGCGCCTCCAGGCCGTTTGCCTCCACGACCGCCATCGCCTTGCGCCGGCCCTCCTCCGTCATGAACGCGGGGCTGCGCGCGCTTCCCAGGAAGGTGCCTCCCCGCTCGATGATCCCGCCGACATCCCGCGCGCCGAGCGGGATGAAATCGCCCGCGATCAATCCGGCATACCCGCGCCGAACCCCGAAGACCGCCATCCCCGCCGCGATCGCCGTCCGGGTCACGGCCCGGATCGCCGCGTTCATCCCCGGCGCGTCTCCCCCGCTGGTTAATATGCCGATTCGCTTCATGATTCTATCCCTTCAGGCCATTGAGGTATGCTCACGGTTTCTCCGTCAATACCGCAATTCCAGGAAGATCGTCTCCGCCGGTGAATTTCAATGACGCGCCCCCTCCGGTAGAGACGTGGGTGACTTCGGTCTCCAGCACCTCCGCCTTCCGCAGCGCCGCCACGGTATCTCCTCCCCCGATCACGGTGAACGCCCCGCGTCCATGGGCCAGCGCCATCGCGCGGGCGACATCGACCGTCCCTTCGGCAAAGAGATCGACCTCGAAGGCGCCGAGGGGTCCGTTCCAAAAGATCGTCCCCTCTCCCCGCATCAATTCATGGGTATATGCGCGCGTGGTCTCACGGCCGATATCAAACCCGCTGAATCCTTCCGGGATCGCCCCATGCACGATCTGGAAGCCCCCTCGGTCTTCCAGGCCCAGAGCGACCACATGGTCCACCGGCAGCAGAATCTTTTCCCGGTAGCGGGCCATCATCTCTTTCGCCCAGGGGAGATGCTCTTTCTCCACCGGCGAATTGCCAATCGCGGTTCCTTCGGCCTCTAAAAAGGTATAGGCGATTCCGCCGCCCAACAGAATCCGATCCGCCTTGGGAATGAGGGTCTTGAGGGCGGAGAGCTTGTCTTTGATTTTGATCCCGCCGACGACCACGGTAAAGGGTCTCGCGGGGTGATCG
>SCUR01000232.1 GCA_004297235.1 Candidatus Manganitrophaceae bacterium
CCGATCGGTATCGTGACCCATTATTACTCTCATCTTTCGGTCGCAGTGGTTCAGCTCAATGAGGGGCCGTTGCGGGTCGGCGAGACGATTCATATCAAAGGGCATACCACCGATCTGAGGCAAGAGGTTGATTCGATGGAGGTCGATCATCAATCCGTTCAAGAGGCCTCTGCCGGTCAAATATTCGGCCTGAAGGTCCGTGATCACGTGAGAGAACACGATCATATCTATCGAGGGTAGCCCCCTTCGATCATCAGCGGCCATGGACCGATCGGGACGAATTTGTCCCTGCGGGTAATAGAGATGCCGTCCTCCATGCGAGATCCGGACGCCCGGATGCATTTTAACCGGGGTCTCGAACTGTCCAAGCAAAAACAGGCCGAGGAGGCCCTCGCTTCTTTTCGAAAAGCGATCGAGTCCGCTCCCGATTACGCCGAAGCCTATTACAATGCAGGCATCGTTTTGAACAATCTCGGCCGTCTCGAAGAGGCGGCGGAGATGTTCCGGAATCTGATCCGGATCAAGTCCGATCTCCCGGAAGGATATTTTAACCTCGGGACGGTTTACGGCGTCATGGGGCGAAAACAGGAAGCCGTCGAGATGTTAAAGCAGGCCGTCTCTCTTCGTCCTTCTTACCCGGAAGCCCACTTTAATCTGGGAGTGACCTACGCAAGCCTGAAGAATCAGGCGGCGGCCCTTCAAACGTATCAGATCCTCGCCCAGATCGATCGTGAGCGGGCAGAGCGGCTCTTCGGTCTTATTTATTCAACGTAGTTTCTTTGCAGCCTTCTTTTTCTCTTCCGGTTTCTTGCATTCTTATTTTCGATCGGTTTACACTGAAGCCAGTGTGTCAGTCCGCGTGACCCAACCATCAATGAGGAGGGTGCCATGGCCACATACATTATGCTCAGCTCAGTGACGGATGACGGAAGCAAGACGCTCAAAGAGAATCCAAGCCGCCTTAAGGAGGTCAATAAGGAGATCGAAGGGATGGGGGTGAAGATCGTGAGCCAGTACGCCACCCTGGGGCCGTATGATTTCGTCAATATCATCGAGGCCCCCGATAACGAAACGGTCGCGCGTCTCTCTGTTGAGCTGGGAGCGCGCGGGTCCGTTCGACTTCTCACTCTTCCTGCAATCCCGATCGACCGATTCATCTCCAGTCTGCAGCCGAAGAGATAAAGAAGCGCCTTTTAGCTTCGATCCAGATGGGCCTGTATTTTTAGGAAGACGGCGTCGAACATCGGCTCTGTCAAACGGCCGGTCTGCGTGTTCTGGCGGCTGGGATGATAGGAAATGAAAAGGCGGGGCTTGGAGCGGGCAATCTCGTAAGAAGCGCCATGCTGAAACGGAGTCGCCGCGGCCGGAAGATCGATTCCGCTCGACTCGCGAAGCGCGGCGCGAAACCCGTCCAGGGCGATTTTTCCAAAGACCAGGACCGCCTTCACCTTCGTCAGAATCGTTAACTCTTCCACGAGATAACGCCGGCATGTTTCAACCTCGGCCGGCAGCGGCTTGTTGTCGGGCGGAGCGCAGTGAACGACGGCGGTCAGGTAGGCCCCCTTCAATTGGAGGCCGTCCTTCCGGTGTCGGGAGGTCGGTTGATTGGCGAAACCGGCTTTGTGAAGGGCCCGAAAGAGAAAATCGCCGGAAGCATCTCCCGTAAAGACCCGACCGGTCCGGTTGCCTCCATGCGCGGCGGGGGCGAGCCCGATCATGAGCAGACGCGCGTCCGGATCGCCCCAGCCCGGAACCGGCTTTCCCCAATACTCCTCCTCCCGATAGGCCCTTCGTTTCGTCCGGGCGATCTCACTGCAATATTGCACCAACCGCGGACACTGCGTGCAGTGGATCACCTCTTTTTGAAGGGATGGAAGGGTCCGGGCTCTCATCCGCCGGATCGTACCAGATTAAATTCGATGTGACAAGCTGCGGCGGAGTTCCTCGGAAAGAGAAAATCATGGAACTGATCCGGCCCGGTTTTAGGTTTCGATTCCGCGGCTCGGTTTTCTTGTGGCGAGACCGCATGCGGTAGAGGATTTCGTCTATGGGGCGCCTCAGAAATCGGGCTGAACACGCTTCGCGCTCGATTTAATGAGCAGCTTTGGGGGCCTCCTTGCTTTCTGCCGGCGTGCGCGTCCTCTACCCGATGCGTCGGAAGAGGGCCACCTGGTAGGGGGAGAGGCGAAGCTTCAACGGCTTCTCTCCCTCTATTCGGAGGGGAAGGACCCTCTCCTCCAATCCGCCGAACGGCTTCTCTTGACTGTCGAGGAGCCGTTCCCATTTCCCGTGAGGAAGGGAAAGAGGCAGAGAGAGGGGCTCCGGGTTGAAGCTGAGAATCATCCACCATGTATCGCCGCGCTGAATCGTCAGACAACGTTCCGGATCGGGTCGCTTCACCGAAGGCCATCCTCCCCCGGAGGAGAGGGAGGGCTCCGATTTGCGAAGGGAGAGGAGCCTCTGGTAGAAGGAGAAGAGCCGACGATGCGATTCCTGAACGCGTCGCGTCAAATCGAGCTTCGACTGTTGAAACGTCTCTTCAGACTGCGGATCGGGCACCTCGCCCTTCCATCCGAATCGGATCGCTTCTTCCCACCGTCCCTTTCGGACCGCTTCCCCCAGGCCGGGATCTTGATAGTCGGTGAAATATTGGAAGGGGGCGGTCTCTCCATACTCTTCTCCCATGAAGAGAAGCGGAAGGTTGGGGGACAAAAGCACGACGGCCGCCGCCAGTTTTTGCGCTTCAAATGAAACGAGCGTGGAGAGCCGATCTCCCCAGATCCGATTGCCGACCTGGTCGTGATTTTGCGCGAAGACGACGAACTGGGAAGGGGGAAGTCCCGCGGAAGGGCTTCCATGAATCCGATCCCGGTAAGGAGAGTAGTCGCCGGCGATTACGAACCCCTCCCGGATCGCCTGCTCCATCCGATCGAGCCGTCCGAAATCTTGATAATAGCCGGCTTGCTCTCCCGTGAGGAGGGTATGGAGACAGTGGTGAAAGTCGTCGCTCCATTGGGCGTCGAGGCCATCGCCTCCTTGGTGCGGGGAACGAATTATTTTAGGGTCGTTCAGATCGCTCTCGGCGATGAGGTAGGCCGGTCTTCCGAGTTCGCGGGCCGCCTCTTCCACCGCTTCCTTCAGCGCTTGAAGAATGTGTTTGGCGGAGAAGTCGTAGATGGCATGGACGGCATCGAGGCGAAGCGCGTCGATGTGGTACTCGCGGATCCAGTAGAGAGCGTTGTCGATCACGTAGCGGCGGACAAAATCGGAGCCGGCATCGTCGTAATTGACCGCATCCCCCCACGGGGTTTTGTATTTCGAGGTGAAGTAGGGACCGAATTCGCGGAGGTAGTTTCCTTCGTGGCCCAGATGATTATAGACGACGTCCAACACGACCGCGAGGCCGGCGGTGTGACAGGCATCGACCAGCCGCTTGAGCCCCTCCGGTCCGCCGTACGAGTTCTGCGGCGCAAACAGATGGACGCCGTCGTATCCCCAGTTCCGGCGGCCGGGAAATTGCGCGATCGGCATGATCTCGATTGCGGAGATGCCGAGATCCTGCTGGAGGTAGGTCAGATGGGGAATGATCGCCTCGAAGGTCCCTTCCGGTGTAAAGGTTCCGGGATGGAGCTCATAAAAAATGTACGCTTCGAGTGGAATGCCCCGCCAGGTTCCGTCCGACCAGGCGAAGGCCTTTGGATCGACCACCTCGGAAGGGCCGTGAACCCCTTCCGGTTGAAAGCGGGAGTAGGGATCGGGGCGGTCTTTATCCCCATCGATTTGATAGAAGTAACGGGCGCCGGCCGGAATGGCAGGGACCTCCGCTTTGAAGCAGTGACGTTCCGTTGCCGTCATGGGGACTTGAATCGGCAGGCCTTGCCCGATCAGTTTGACCTTGATCTCTTTTGCAAAGGGAGCCCAGACGTGAAATGCGACAGCGCCGTTCTCGATCGGTGTTGCGCCAAAGGGGGGCTGGCGTAAAAAGGGGGTCGGCAGCAAGAAAATCCTCCTCCATTTTTGAAATCAATTGACTTTTATTTTA
>SCUR01000233.1 GCA_004297235.1 Candidatus Manganitrophaceae bacterium
GCCGTGACGATCTTCACCTTGCCACGGCCCTGCACCCGCGTCACTTTTGCTCCAGTGATGATTTCGATCCCCTCTTCTGTAAGATATTGGGTCAGTCGCTCGGAGATCGACTCCTCTTGCTCCGCCAAGATGCGGGGTTTCATCTCCAGAAGGATCACGCGGGAGCCGAAGCGGCGATACATCTGGGCAAACTCCAGTCCGACATAGCCGCCTCCCAGAATGACCATTGATTCGGGAGGAGATTCGAGCTCCAAGGCTGTCGTACTCGTTAAAACGTCGACCGTTTCAATCCCCTCAATTGCCGGGATCGCAGGCTTGGCCCCCGTGGCGATAATAAATTTCTCACCGACCACCCGCTCGCCATTGACCTCCACCTCTCGGTCCGATACAAATCGACCCACTCCAGGAATGTAAGTGATGTCCAGATGGGGGATCACATCGGCATACTTGCTCTTCTGTTCTCTCTGGACGACTTCGCGCTTCTGCGCCATCACCTCTTCAAAATTGAATCTGCCTTCTCCATGATGAATGCCTGGGAAATGAGAGCCGCGGTGGTAGTAGAAATCCTCGCCCGCTTTCAATAAATTTTTCGAAGGAACACATCCGCGGTTGACGCACGTCCCGCCCAATCGGTCGCGTTCGATGAGGGCCACCGACTTATTGAGCTCCCGCGCCTTGATTGCGGCGGCAAAAGCGCCAGAGCCTCCTCCCAAAATCACAAGATCAAACTGCCGCATCTCTTTTTTCTCCCTGCGAAAGATTTAAGTATTAACCGACCCTATTTTTATATCATTCTATATTGATATCGTCTCATTTAAGAGAATGATCTGGTGTAAGTAAGAGTCAGCGATCTGTAAAAACATTTTATTGTCTCTACCAGACAACGCCATGCCTTGCTCCGAACTTTCGCGAATCCAACCTCCCACCGTCCGGAACGCATTTCTAAAACCGGTGGATAGAACCGATATCAAAATTACATTCTTTTCAGAAAGCCCTTGATCTCTCCCGTTACGGGAAGGTTTACACTGCATACTGAGGAGTAAAAATATGCATCAGGAATCGCTCAGCATCCGGCAGGTCTCCGAAAAAACCGGTGTTAATTCCAAGACCCTGCGCTACTGGGAAACGCTGGGGCTTCTTCCAAAGCCGAGAAGAACACACACGAATTATCGCCTGTATACCGCTTCAGATCTGGACCGAATCATCTTCATTCGAAAAGCAAAAAGCCTTGGCTTCACACTCTCGGAGATTCGGAAAATCTTTGAGCTCTGCAGTCGGCGGCAGCCTCCTTGCGAAGAGGTCGTCGATTGGGCCGGGCAGAAAATCCAGGCGCTGGAACATCAGATCGAAACCTTGACGCAGCTTCGAGCGCGACTCATCCGCTACCACCGAAAATGGAGGCGCAAGGGAGCCTGCCCACCGGTGACTCCCAGCGAGATCTGCTGCTTCATCGAAGAAATACCGCTGAGCGAAACATCCCATACTCCTCGAAGGAGGTGATTACGATGGATCCAAAGAAAATCATCACGCTCTGTCCGGCGTGCGGTGCCTGCCCGACCATCGATCTGTACGACGATCAGGTGCGGATCGGAGAGGAAGGAAACCGCGTGACGCTCAAGAAGACGGAGTGGAACGACCTCGTTGATAAAATTAAACGAGGAGAATTGAGCAAAATTTAATCCGGAATTCTCCCCGGCGGGCCCTCAGCCTGCCGGGGAGAATGACCCTTTCTCTGCCGATCGAATCATGCCGTTAACTATTGCTCCTCTCTGTTGATTTTTAGTCATGAAACTCATGATCGGACCCGCGCCTCAGGCAACCCGGTTTTGCGGCTTCTCGGCGACGAAACCCGAAATATTCTCCATCGTCGTAATCAGAATCCGCTCCACCGCCTCCTGGCTGTTGAATGCGACGTGGGGTGTGATGATGACCTCCTCCCGTTTCAGGAGAACATGGTTTCGGAGGACCGCCCGCAGCTTTTCTGCATCAAAGCGTTCCGTCAACAGCTCCCGCTCCTCCCGGATCATCTCCTCCTCTTCGAGGACATCGAGTCCCGCTCCCGCGACGATCTTCTCATCCAGTGCCCAGAGCAGGGCCTCGGTATCGATCAGCCCACCCCGGGCGGTGTTGATGAGCCATACCCCCTTCTTCATTTTCTTGAAGGCCTCTCTGCCCATCAGATGCCGGGTCGCGGGGGTCAGCGGGCAGTGAAGGGACACGATGTCGGAGCGCGTGAGCAGTTCGTCAAAGCTTGTGTACTCGAAACCGAGCAGCTCGCTCAGCGACGGATCGGGATGAAAGTCATAGGCTGCCACCCGCATCTGAAATCCCTTCGCGATCCGAATGACATGCCGGCCGATCTGTCCCGTCCCGATCACCCCCAAGGACTTTCCCATCAGGTCAAATCCCCTCAACCCCGCCAACGAGAAATCCTCCCGAACCGTCCGCTGATAGGACTGGATCACCTTGCGCGAGAGGGAGAGGAGAAGCGCGAAGGTGTATTCGGCCACGGTATTGGCGCCGTAGGTCGGGACATTGCTCACCACGATTCCCCGCTCCCGGCAGTATGCCGTATCAATGTGATCGACCCCGGTCGATCGGGTGGCGATCATCTGGAGGCGCGGTAGCTTTTCCAGGAGCGCCGCGTCCAGATCGGAGTAGATGAAGACCGACAGAATCTCGACATCCTGGATCGCTTCCAGCGGCATACGGTCCGCCTCATCGGGATAGAATCGGAGCTGCCACCCCGGCGGAGCGCGCTTGGCGAGAAACTCCCGCTCCCACGGCTCCGCCTCCAGAAAAACCAACCTTCTCTCTTCCCCATCTGTCATGGATTCTCCTGCTCGTTCAGTGCGCTTTGTGAATGAGGGACAGTGCACCTTCAAATAAGATCATTCCAACACAATCCCTGCCTCAATGAGGCGGGTGGAGCGGATTTACGGCGCTTCGATCCGAACCGTTTTCAGAGGCTCTTTGCAGCAGATCTGCTCCCCTTGGCAGTCGGGCTCCGTGCAGCGAAAGAGAAAATTCACCGCGCGGGCCGTCGAGGGAAAGGGGCCCAGGGTCGCGCGATAGCGCCGGATACCGGCCATTACCCCCCCGACCGGTTTTGCCTCCTGCTCCTGAAGGGACCCTTCTCCGTCGATTCTCCAGGAAATCTTTCCACGGCAATGGGTCTGAATCGCCAGCCGGTCGGACGGCTGGATGACCGGCGCGGGACGCTCGAACGACCAGACGACCGTGTGCGGGACGATGTGACGGGAAAGGACGCGGGGGACCGTTTTCTCCAATCCGCGATAGATCCCCTTCAGATGAATTCTAAAGAGATCGTCAAAGTCTTCATCCCGCTCCGAGCCCTGGTCGTCCCCGTACCACCAGAACCAGTCGCTCCCTTCGGCCGCCCAGAGCGCGTCAAAAGCCGCCGGATGGCTGGCGGGGGTCGCGTGGCTCCGCGCCAACTCCCGTCGCGCCTCGCCGAGCAGCTCCCAGGCGCGATTTTCCTCCGGCTCGCCGATCCAGGTCCCCAGATCAACCCCTTGGCGGGATCCGATTTCGTCGATCCAGCTTCCGCAGAAGAGATCATAAACTTGCGTCAGTGACGAAACGGGATGAGAAGGGACCTGTCTCTCGGGATTGCCCAGAAGATACTCGGAGAAGGTCACGGTCCGGATCTCCGGGTCGCTTCCGAGCCGGCGGTAAAGGGCATGCAGAAAGGGGCGCGCCGCCTCCGGGTAGGCGCTCCAGGCGTTCTCTCTGTCGAGAATGACGGAGAGAATCCGGTTTTGGGGATCATCGACACGATCGGCAAAACGCGCCTTAATACCTCGGATGAAATCGGCGGCCGCCTCTTCGGGATCGGGAGCGTCGTGATAATGAAATCCGATCTGATCCGATAGCCCCGGCTCTCTGAAGAAGAGGGCCACCGGCCGCTCATCCTCCCCCACCCGGTAAGACTGACAGAGGACGTTCGGATCGTCGACCCGGTACCCCCATCGGCCCGAGCGCTCCAACACCCCTCTGTCCGAAGCGATCCATGACAGCCCGGCTTGTTGAAAAAATGGGATCACGGCCGAACTGACCGCCCCCTCCGCGGGCCACATCCCGCGGGGAGAACGACCGAACCGCTCCCGATAAAACGTAACGGCCCGCCGGACCTGCTCCCGCGCATCTTCCGGGTAGGAAAATCGCGTGGGCCGCTCGCTCCCCTCCCGGTCAATCGTCGCCTGATCGGTGTCGTAGAGGAGCGGAAGGATCGGGTGGTAAAACGGGGTCGTGGAGACCTCGATCTGTCCCCGCTCCTGGAGGATCCGATGGATCGGGACGATGTTCCGCATGATTTTATATTGTTCTTCGACCATCTGCTTGATTTCGGCGGGGGTAAAGCCGCTTCCTTTCTCAAGGAAGCGCCTGACCGAAGCGGTCGCGCCGTCCGGCATCTTCACCTTCCCTTTTTGAAACTCCGGGGCAAACCAGGCGAGGTGAAACCACATCTTCAGGTCGTCGAGATCCTGATCGGAAAACGGCTCCCCGCGAACCCGCTGCTGAAAGAGCGCGTTGTATCGCGGATAGGGATAAATTTGATGGTGCCAGTGCGCCTCGAAGAACTGTTCGAGAATCTCGACTTTTTCCGCCTCAGTGAGACGATGCGTTGGTTTCAGCGTCAGATCGAGCGCCCGATCGCTCGCCCCTACCACATAATCCTCGATCTGCCAGAGCAGCGAGGGGGTCAGGTTGATCGTCAGATGGACCTCGGGATGCTCGGCGACAAGCGCCGCCATCGCGTAATAGTCCCGGATCGCATGGAGCCGCACCCAGGGGAAAGCGTAGGTCCCCACTTTGCGCTTCCGCGAGAGGTCCTTGTAGATCGGTTGGTGTTGATGCCACAAAAGGGCAAGATAGAGCTTCGGCCCGACGGTCAGTTCAAAAGCCGGCCCTTTGATCTCTTCTCCGGAGACACTTCCCATGATCCGATAAGCAATGCGGTTTCCCTCGTCGAAGGGGCCGATCTGCGCCGACCAGTAGCTGTTATTCCCCCGGTTGAATTGCCACGCCGCCTCGGTTCGCTCCTGGCGGAGCAATCCATCGGGGCGCTCGACTTGGTATTCCACCCAGATAGACTGGCCCGGCTCAATCGGATAAGTCCCGATCTGAAGGTGGACCTTTTCTCCCCGGCTGGGATGCCGGGGGGAGCGGAGTGTGTCAGGGGTCAGATGCCAGAACAACATATCGATCCTCCCTTTGCTCGTCGTACTCGTCCGATCTCCGGCATTATGCGGCTTGGCCCAGATAATGCGCCGGGTCGGTCTGAGATCGCCTGCGGCACTCTTCCGAGCAGAAGACGTATCGGCCGCGCGCCGTCGCGACCTCGCTTGCGGGTTGTTCGACCGCCATCCCGCAGACGGGATCTTGTTGAAGCGCCGCCCCCCTCGGCTGTGTCCGCCCCTTCGAAAGATCGAGAAGCAGGGAGAGATGGTTCAACAAAAGCCGGGGGGTGAGAAAATACTCCTTCACCCGCTCCCGCCCCAGGCGGGCCAGATCCCCCGCCCGCCCGGAATCCTTGAGCAGTTGCAAAGTCGCCTCCGCACACGCCTCCACCCCCTCGACCAGGAGGCCGCCGGCGCCGTCGGCCATCTGGAGCGGGATGCCTCCCGCGCGTCCGGCCACCACCGGTGTCCCCTTCCACATCGCCTCCGAGACGACCAGGCCGAAACCCTCGCGAATCGACTTCTGCACGATCACATCCGAGAGGCGCTGAAAGGCATTCACCTCGATATTGCCCACCCCGGTGAGATTGGTAAAAACGTGAATGAGCGGGTCGTTCCGGCTCTCGGTCGTGATCTGACGGTAGATCTCCCACCCTTCCGTATCATCGAGAGCCATCGATCCGACCAAGGCCAATTGGAGATTCGGGACCTCCTCTCGGACAAGCCGGTAGGCTGCGATCACGCCGAGAGGGTCTTTCCATGGATCGAAGCGGGAGACCTGTGTCATCAGCGGGCGGTCGAGCTCGACGCCGATCCAGGCGAGAATCTGGCGCGCCTGGCGCGCCGGAAGATCCATGTTCTTGGGGCTCAGCGGATCGATCGCCGGAGGAATGATCGCGACCGGCCGGATCGGGAAGTCCGGTGGGATGAATTCACGCATTGTAAAGATCGCCGCGTCGTAATCCGCAAGAAAGCCTTTCAGGAAATCCCAAATCGCCCGGTTCGGATGCGAGGTGTCGATATGGCATCGCCAGATCCACCGGGCATCTCCCTTCCCCCGAAAGGAGAGCAGCCCGGCGGGCTGCGGATCGTGAATGAAGATAAAATCATACCGCTCCTCGAAGAGGCGCGCGTTCTTCTCCGCATTCGCAAGGTAGGTCTCGCGCGATTTTGTTGTCAGCTCCTCCGGCGCCCCCTGCATCCCGTTGTGGATCTTCTTCGTCACCTGGAAGAAGGGATCGTCCCCGGAGAGGATCTTCCAGTCGGTCAGAATTCCGAGGTCGTTCATCAGCGGGACCACCGAGCGAAGCAACTCGGAAACCCCGCCCCCATACGGGGTCGCATTGATATGGACCACGCGCGCTCCCCGAAAAATCTCGGCAAGGCGAGTCAGGTCATCCAGGATTGTATCGGGGGCCACCCCACGGTAGGCCGCCAGGGAGCGTTTTCCAACATCCACCGTCTGTAACATGATCTCTCCTCCTCAGATCTCAGATCGATTCCGCGCGTGTGATCCCGCCGGAGTCTTTCCTTTTCGATTGGTTTCGCAACTCGGAACCAGAAGCGGATACCGGCGCAGAAAATCACGTTCCGTTATTGTTGTATCGCCCCTCTTCTCTAAAACCGGATTCCGCCGCAATCGCATCGACCGACCTCAAGGCGTCGAGCAATACCTTATCACGCACCGCCGAGAGGTGGCTTTTAAACCGGATGATGCCCGAAGAATCGAGAACCAGGAGATTGTAGAGCGGGCAGGCCCCCACGGGATGGGGAAGGCCCAACACCTTTCCCACCCAGTCGCCAGGGTCTAAAAGGAGCGGAAAGGTCATCCGATGGGTCCGAAGAATCCGCTCCGGCGTGGCGCGATCCTCCCCCAGGGTGGAGAGGGCGAAGATCTCCAGTCGGTCCCGGTTCGCTTCATAAACCCGCTGCAGCAACTGAATCCGCTCCTCGCAACCGGAACAGAGATTGGTGAGCCAGAGGACTGCGGCCTTTTCCGGAAAGATTCCCGAGAGGGTGAACGATCGCCCGGAGAGATCTTGCAGCCTAAAGTCGGGCGTTCGAGCGCCGATCTCCGCACCTTTCTTTCCAGAGAAGCTGAGGAGCCAGCGCGCCCGGATGAAGACTTTCCAGAAGAGCGCTTTTATCGAACCGGGTCTATCCCGCATCGTTTCCTGCTGTCGAATTATCCATACGTTTGGCCCGATGGACGGTCCGCTTCCTGTTTTGTCCGAACGGTCTTCCGGACCCCTTCGAGCCGGGTCCACTTCAGCAACAAGGCATTGATCGCAACCAACACCGTGCTCCCCGACATCGACAGCGCCGCCACTTCCGGGCTGATCGTGATCGGATAGAAGACCCCCGCCGCGAGCGGAAAGGCGATGACATTATAGGCGACCGCCCAGAAGAGGTTCTGACGCATCTTGCGCAGC
>SCUR01000234.1 GCA_004297235.1 Candidatus Manganitrophaceae bacterium
GCTCTTCCGATCTACTTCCAAATCAAAACTGCACTATAAAGAGTAGCCAGCCGTAATAAAACACGTCCAACCAATCGGAGAATCCAAAGCATGGACGCGCAAAAGGTAGTCCTTGTTCTCGCGGGAGGGATTCGGCTACAATCTTAATGCGCTCCTGTACGCATGGCAGCGGACGGCGCGATTCATCGTCCTCGGATCTCTCGGCGGCGTGATCGGGATTGCGATCAGACACTTCAAAGAAATTTCGGGGGGGCGGTTGAGCAAAGAGATGTTTCAACTCGCCGCGCTCGGCTTGGTGGCCAATCCGCACGTTCATCTCTACCAGCATTATTCAGAGGGACGGAAGGGATCTGGCTTCTCTTCTTAGGCGTGCTCGCCGGTCTTCTCGGGGTGGTGCTCGTTCGGGTTCTCGGTCGGGTTTCTAGTAAGGACGGTGCAGATGCGAACCTTTAGAAAAAAGCAGAATCCATCTCATCGATCAGTCTCTCCCAGTCTTGCTCCGTCGAATCATCGCACCGATCCAATTCCACACCTGCAGCGTACCCTCGGCAACCAAGCGGTCCAACGGTTCATTCAACGAAAGTTGACGGTCAACACGCCGGGAGACCGCTACGAGCAGGAAGCGGATAATATCGCCGATCAGGTGATGCGGGCGTCTGCGTCTCCTTGCGCCTGCGGCGCATCGTGTCCCAAGTGTAATCAGGAGGGGAGCGGGCAAGTGCAGACGAAGCGGGTCCACGAACACGACGCCGGCAACAGGACCGCGCCGCCGGTTGTAGATGAAGTCATTTCTTCCTCAGGCCAGCCGCTCGACGTGAGCACGCGTCAATTTATGGAAACCCGCTTCGGCCATGACTTCAGCGGGGTGCGGGTGCACGCCGATGCCAAGGCGTCCGACTCCGCGCGGCAGATCGCGGCACTCGCCTATACCGCCGGGAACGACATCGTCTTCGCCGCCGGCCGCTACGAACCGGCAACGGCGGCGGGACGACATCTGCTCGCCCACGAGCTGGCCCATGTCGTCCAGCAGACCGGGGGAGCGAGCCGGACGATTCAACGCCGGCCGGATCCTTCGATGGAGAGCGGTTTCCAGCTTCCCGCTTTTCGACCGGCCGATCTGCGGGAGGAGGCGTCCCCCCTGTTGGCGAGCGCTCTTGGATCGACCTCGGTCGATCGCTTTTCGACCGGCCGCGCCGAAATTCCGGAAGAGGGGAAGGATGCGCTCCGCTACGCCGCGCGGCAAATTCTCTATTTCATCCGCACGTATCCCCTCTCCACCGTCCACATCGCCGGACACACCGACCGGGTCGGCAAGGAGGAGAAGAATCTCGCCTTGGGACAAGAGCGGGCCGATGCGGTCAAGGCCTTTCTGGAGAGCGAAGGGGTCCCCGCCGATCTGATCAGCACCGAGAGCAAAGGGGAGAGCGAGCCGGTGGTGCCGACCCGGAACGAGCAGCCCGAGCCGCGCAACCGGCGGGTGAACGTTTTCTTCCGGGTGCAGAAAACCAACATCTCATTCGGCATCGACACCACCCTCAAGCCGCCCGAGCCGCCGACATTCGAGAAGCCCACCGTCACCTTCCCACCGAAGCTGCCGTCCGGCTACGACCCGAACCAACGGAGAATCCCGTACCGTGATCCGGCCGAAACCGAGATCTGGGATCGGATCAAAGAGAACCAGCGGATCATCGATGCGATCGACCGGAAATATCCGAGAAAGAATAAAAGCCTCAGCGAAGCGGCGATCGACCTCCTGATGGACGAGGTGTTCAAGCCGATCATCAAAGAGCTGCCGATTTCCGACGATCTGCGCAAGAAGGCCCAAGAGGGAATTCGGAAAGGGCTGGAGGCCGGGAGCGAGAAAGCGTGCGAGGCGGTGATCGATGCAACGGGCGCCGGAAGCAGCGAGAAAGAAGCCCTCAAAGCGGCGTGCAAGGCCGCGCTCAAGCAAAAGCCCGGTGGTCGTCCATAGGTTACCGAAACGATCCAAGGGAACAATCATGAGGACAATCTCGATCGCCATAAAGATCCGCTTGATCCTCTGCGGCATCGCGATGATTCTTGCCGGATGCGCGACGCGCCCCTCCGTCCCGCCGACGCGCAGCTGGCCGGGCCCGTGTGATACCTGTATCGCCGGCGTTCAAAATTTTACGAAGGTCTCCTCCACACTCTGGCGGGGAGCGCAGCCGACGGAAGAAGGATTTCGAAATTTGGAGTCGGCCGGGGTGAAGACGGTCATCAGCCTTCGGGAGCACCACGACGATCTGCCGCTGCTGGCCGGGACGAAGCTCAAATACCTGCGCATCCCGATGGATGCCTGGCATCCCGAAGAGGCGGAGCTGGTGCTGTTCTTAAAGGCGGTCGAGCGGGCCTCGAAAGACCCCGACGGCGCGCCGGTCTTCGTCCATTGCGCGGAGGGGAGAGACCGCACCGGCTACAGCATCGCCGCTTTCCGAATGGTTTTCGAGGACTGGACGCCGGAAGATGCGATCCACGAAATGTTCGACTTCCGGTTCAACACGATCTGGTTTTACAATCCCGCTTTCCTCAAAAATCTCGATGTCGAGCGCGTCCGGAAACTGATGCAGATGGCGCCCTAATCCCATTCTCTCCCGTTGACACATCCCCCCTCTTCCGCTACAGTAAGGCATGCTTTTTCCCTTCACCGAGGAGCAGCGGCTTCTTCAACGGACGCTCCGGGAGTTTGTCGCTCGGGAGGTGGCGCCGCGGGCGGCGGCGATTGACCGGGAGGAGCGCTTTCCCGCCGAGACGTTCGCCCGGCTGGGAGCGTTGGGGCTGCTCGGGATCGCCATCCCGAAAGAATATGGGGGGGTGGGGGGTGATTTTCTCTCGGCGGCGCTGGCGATGGAAGCGCTGGCTGCCGGCTGCGCCTCGACGGCCCTCTCCTTCGGCGCGCACGCGTTTCTCTGTGCCCAGAACCTCTACACTTTCGGGAACGAGGTGCAGCGGCGGCGATTTCTCCCGGCGCTCTGCACGGGGGAGAAGATCGGGGCCTTCGCGTTGACGGAGCCGGACGCCGGCTCGGATGCCACCTCGCTGAAGACGACCGCGACGCGAGAGGGAAATGTCTACCGCCTCAATGGGGCGAAGATGTTCATCACCAACGCCTCGGTCGCGGGAATTTTCTTGGTCTTCGCCCGGACGGCGGAGGATCAGATCTCCCTCTTCGCCGTGGAGCGGGACGCCCCTGGAATCACCGTCGGCCGACCGATGGAGAAGCTCGGGATGCGCGGCTCGCCGACCTGCGAAGTGGTTTTTCGGGAGACGCCGGTTCCGGTCGAGCATCGATTGGGAGAAGAGGGGGACGGGGTGCACCGGATGGTCGAGGCGCTCAACCGGGAGCGCTCCCTCTTCTCGGCTCTTCCGGTGGGGATCGCCCAGGCGGCATTTGACGCCGCGCTCGCTTATTCCAAAGATCGGGCGCAGTTCGGCCGGCCGATCGCGCAGTTCCAGCTAATTCAGGAAATGCTGGCGGAGATGGCGACCGACCTCCAGGCGGCGCGCCTCTTGACCTATCAAGCCGCCGTACTGCTCGATGCCGGGCAGGGGGGACCGCTCGCCGCCTCGCACGCCAAGCTGTACGGCGGGGAGATGGTGATGCGGGTGACGAACCGGGCGATTCAGATTTTCGGCGGCTACGGCTACATCCGGGAGTTCCCGGTGGAGCGTCTGATGCGCGACGCCCGGCTGATCTCGATCGGCGGCGGGACCGCTGAGATCCAAAAGCTGATCATCGCCCGCGAATTGCTTAAATCAACCGAGGTGTAAATGAAAGAGGTTCTCAAGTACTGTCTTCTTTTTATCGGATTACTCATCGCCGGGTATTACATTTTTCAACTGGTGATGTTCTTATCGCCCGCGACCGACATCTTCGCGCCGCTCAAATAGGAGAGCGGGTGTGGCGCGGCGCGTGGCGATTCTGGGATATGGGACCACCCCTTTCCGAGCCCGCTGGGCCGATAAAACCTACTACGAGCTGGCGTTCGATGCCGCCAAGGCGGCCCTCGCGGACGCCGGCCTCACCCACGATCAAATCGACTCAGCCGTCTACGGGATCTACAACGATCTCTTCGAGCGGCAGTTCATGCCCGATGTTTATGTCCACGACTATCTCGGCCTGGGACTCAAACCGTCGCTCCGCGTCACCACCGGCGGAGCGACCGGAGGCGCCGCCGTCCATACCGGCTTTGCGCAGATCGCCTCGGGCCTTTATGAGATTGTCCTCGTTCTCGGCGTGGAGAAGTGCTCCGACGCCTTCAACCCCGAGCTGAAGAGCAGCACCCCCGAGGTGTTGAAGGGGATCATCTACTCCGCCGACATGACCTTCGAAGCGCCGTTGGGACTCACCCCCGCCGCTTCCTACGCGCTTCCGACCGTCGCCCACATGGAAAAGTACGGCAGCCCGACGGAGCGGCAGATGGCGAAGGTCTCCGTGAAGAATCACAAGAATGCCTTCAACAATCCCTCCGCCCAGCGGCCGGAGCGGATCACGATCGAGGACGTCCTGAGCTCGAAGAAGATCTGCCATCCGTTCAAGTTCTACGACAACTGCCTCTACTCCGAAGGGGCGTCGGCGTTGGTCCTCGTCTCGGAGAAGATCGCCAGGAAGGCGAAGCGCCCGGTCGCTTGGATCACCGGCCTCGGCGCTTCGACCGACATGGCCTTCACCGGCAACCGCCCCGACTATGCCGAGTTCGGATCGTCCATCGCGGCCGGAAAAGCGGCGTACAAGATGGCGAAGATCAGAAATCCAAGAAAAGAGCTCGACTTTGCCGAGCTGCACGACGCCTTTACCTCGGCTGAGATTCTCTCCTACGAGGCTTTCGGCTTTTGCAAACCGGGTGAGGGAGGCCGATTGATCGACGACGGGGTCACCGAGATGGAGGGAGACCTTCCGGTGAACCCGAGCGGCGGGTTGATCGGCTGCGGCCATGCGGTCGGCGCCACCGGGGTGATGCAGGTCGGCGAGGCGGCGCTGCAGGTGACCCGCCGGGCGGGAAAACGGCAGGTCAAAGGGGCGAAGCGGGGGCTGGTCCAGGGGATCGGCGGACCGGCAACCTCGTGGACCTTTGCGTTTATCGTGGAGGGGTGACGATGCCTCGAAAGAAAAAAGAGGCCGACCCGGAGTTGGTTCCTTTTGAAATCCCCGACCGGATCGACATGAGCTACCGCTACAGCTACGGCGGGATCTCTCCTTTTTTTCGCGCCATGAAGGAAGAGGCGAAGCTGCTCGGCAGCCGCTGCGCCCGCTGCAAGAAGACCTATCTTCCCCCCCGGATCAACTGCTCCCAATGTTACCGCCCGACGAAGTGGGTTTCGCTCGGGATGGAGGGGACAGTGGTCACCTGCACCGCCGTCTACTATGCGACTTCCCGGTTTTTTTCCAAGACCCCCTTCGTCTGCGCCTACATCCGGGTCGACGGCGCCGACACCCTGCTGCTTCAAAACATCCTCTTAGACGATGTCACCCAAGCCCGCCCCGGCATGCGCGTCCGCGTTGTCTTCCGACCCGAGCGCAAGGGGGAGATGGCCGATTTTTATTTTGTGCCGTTGTAATCGGGCTCTTCTTTATCTCCTTCCTTGACAGAAGGTCATCTTCTGTTATCTTCTGATGAGGTCTTGTGTTTATCGGCTCCATCAGCGTGAGGAGGAAGAGATGGATTTTATTCTGACGCTTGAGAATCAACATGACAAACGGAAACACCCTCGCCTTCCCGTCGTCAGCAAAGCGACGATTCTTTCAGAAGTTCCTTTTATCAAGGTAATGGTCACCAATATGAGCCTCTCCGGTCTTCTTTTTCATTCCCGTAAATGGCTCGATTTCGGGAAAACCGTCGCGCTCCAAATCGAAGGGCGATACCGCAAAGAGCCCTTTCGGGAAGTGGTGACCGGAAAAATTGTGGCGGTCAAACGGGGCGGCATCGGCTTCTCTTACGGCGTCCAATTTGACAAGGTTGTCACCTCCGGAAGCCAGCCCTCGCTCTACGGCTACCTCCAATCGAGCAAACATTCCACGGTCAGAGAGTGACGTTTTCTGAATAGAGGATCGGAGAAGATCATGCAGAATTTTTTTATCGGAATGGATACCCCCGACGCCCCTTCTTTAGACCAGAGGAAACAGCCCCGCATTGCCTTCTCCGGGAAAGGAAGCCTCTCCTCCGGAACCCGGTCCATCGAGATCGCGATCGGCAACATCAGTCTCTCGGGCCTTCTTTTCCATACCAGGGAGCGATTTGATCTTGGAAAAAAACTCAATCTGAAGATCAAGGGAGAAGAAGGGGGAAAGCCCTTTGAGGAGCAATTGACCGGGACGATTGTAGCGGTGCATCGGGGCGATGACGATCATTCCTATGGATTGCAGTTTCCGGCCCACTTGACCCTTGAACGGCAACCCCACCTCTTCGCAAAAATCCAGAGGACCCTTCATCAAAACCGGTCCTGAGGGCCGTCTTACCCGAATCCACAATCCCATTGAGCGCTTCTCTCAGAGGCGGATTGCCTTGCACGAAATGTGACGTATGGCTCAAGGCGATCACACATTTTGTGCAGTGAGAGAGCGACCTCTATTTTCAATGTAGGATCGCTTACCCGCTTTCCCTCCCGACCGAGCGCTTTTTCAATCGAATCATCCCTTCTTATTGCTGAGTCAGAGGGGGAATAGTTGTTGCACTTTCGCTGCAACGGCCCCGCAAGCAGGTTCCCTTGCACTTAACCCAATGTCCATTTGTCCCTTACACGGAGCGGGTCTATCCGTTTTGCATTGTCATCACAGGAGGGAGAAATGAAAAAGATAGGATTGCTCACAGCGGTTCTCTCCATGATTTTTGTCTTGAACGTGTTTGCACAGATCAAGCCGGAGCTCGATCCGATGAAGCCGAGGGTCCCGCCCGATATGATCGGAAAAGCCAAGGCGTTGAAGCCCCCCATTCCGGCGACCCCGGAGAATATCGCGGCGGGGAAGGAGCTCTTCAACGGAAAGGCGACCTGCTTTACCTGCCACGGCAACGAGGGAAAAGGGGACGGACCGGGCGCGATCGGAACCGCCGTCGGGCCGCGGAATTTTACCAATGCGGAATTTCACAAGGCGAAGAGCTGCGGCGAGATGTTCTGGGTCGCTTCGAATGGAAGCAAAGGGGTTTTTGTTAAAAAAGATGCTCCCAGCAATCCCGAGGGATCGGGAATGGTCCCCTACCTGAACGGCCATAACTCCGACATCGGGCTCCAGGGGACCCCCACCGTCGATGAAGCGGAGCTCTGGAAGATCGTGCTCTATGAGCGGAGCCTCGGCGGGGGGAAGTGCGAGTAAACACCCGAGGCGAACGCGCTCTGCGCTACTGTCGACTGTCTCGCTCAGGGAGACCGGCTTGCCGGGGCCGGTCTCCTGTGCTAGACTCGCGTCCAGAGAACCGCAGCCCTACCCTTAACGATCGACCCGCTTCGGATGATGACCTTTCCCGATCCACTTCGTTCGATCCCCGACCTTCTCCGCCGGCAGGCGAAGCGCTTTCCCAACAAGACCTTTCTTTTCTTCAAAGAGCAGGAGGTGACCTACCGGCAGCTCGATGAGCGGACCGAGCGGATCGCCGAGAATCTCGCCCGCTTTAAAATCGCTCCGGGGGACAGGGTCGCCCTTTTTCTTCCGAACATGCCGGAGTTTCTTTTCGCCTTTTTCGGCGTGCTGAAGCGGGGAGCGGTGGCGGTGCCGATCAACACCCAGTTGAAGGGGGAAGAGGCCGCCTACATCCTGCACAACTCCGAGAGCCGCGTGTTGATCACCACGCCGGCCCTTTACGCCGCCGTCGAATCGAAGCGGGCGGCGCTGCCGCGGCTCGAAATGTTATTCCTCGTCGGCGAGCGGGCGGGGGCCGGGAAGGTTTTCTCTTCGCTTTACGTCGCCGGAGGGCCGCGCCCGGAGGAAAACATCCGGCCGGACAATCCGGCGGCGCTCATCTACACCTCCGGGACCACCGGAAGGCCGAAGGGGGTGATTCTCACCCACCGGAATTATCTCTTTGACACGGCGCAGTTTGTTCAGGCGACGCAGATGACCGAACAGGACCGCTTCCTCTGCATTCTCCCCCTCTTCCACGTCAACGGCCAGGTGGTGACCACGTTGGCTCCTCTTTTTTCAGGGGGGAGCATGGTCCTGATGGAGAAGTTTTCTCCCCAGGAGTTCTTCATCACCTTGGAACGATTTCGCGCGACCGCCTTCTCCGGCGTTCCGACGATCTATGCGATTCTGCTGCATGCCGAAGAGGCGAAGGAGCACGACCTCTCTTCGCTCCGCTTCTGCATCTGCGGGGCGGCGCCGATGCCGGTGGAGCTCTTTCGAAAATTCGAAGAGAAATTCCGAGCCTTCATTCTCGAAGGGTATGGCTTGTCGGAGGGGACCTGCGTCTCCTCGGTCAACCCGCTCGGGGGGAAGCGGAAGATCGGCTCGATCGGGCTTTCCCTTCCCAATCAGGAGATGACGATCTTCAATGAGCGGGACGAGACGCTGCCGGCCGGGGAGGTCGGCGAGATCGGGGTCCGCGGTGAGAATGTCATGGCCGGCTATTTCAACGATCGGGAGGGGACCGAGGAGACGCTGCGCGGCGGGTGGCTTCATACCGGCGATCTCGGCTATCGGGACGAGGAGGGATACTACTTCATCGTCGGCCGAAAGAAGGAGATGATCATCCGGGGAGGGGAGAATATTTATCCGAAAGAGATCGAGGAGCGGCTCTACAAACATCCCGATGTGTTGGAGGCGGCGGTGGTCGGCCTCCCCGACCCGATCTGGGGGGAAGAGGTGGCGGCCTTCATCGTCCCGAAGCGCGGACCGTCTCCGGCCCCTGAAACCATTTTGGCCTACTGCCGGGAGCATCTGGCGCGGTTCAAGTGTCCCACGCAGGTGGTCTTTGTGGAGCGGTTTCCGAAAACCGCCACGGGGAAGATCCAGAAGGCAAAGTTGAGAGAAGCCTACCTTCAGCGGGAGAAGAAGTGACCGGCCGGTTCTTCGATGATTTCGAGAGGGGTGAGCAGTTTACCACGGAGGCCCGGACGATCGCCGAGGCCGACCTCGTCCGGTTCGCCGACCTCTCCGGAGATCATCACCGGCTTCACCTGGACGAAGCGTATGCGAAGACCACCCCCTTCGGCGGACGGATCGCGCATGGGATGCTGGGGCTCTCCATCGCATCGGGCCTCTGGGTCCGTCTCGGTCTTCTGGAAGAGAGCATCCTCGCCTTTCTCGGGCTGGAGTGGACGTTTGTCGCGCCGGTCCGAATCGGCGATTCGGTGCGGGTCGTGATCACGGTGAAAGAGAAGAAAGCAAGCCGGCAGCCCGATCGAGGCGTTATCACCTTGCGGGCCGTCGTCCAAAATCAAAACGCCGAGACGGTTCAAGAGGGGAGCTGGACGCTTTTGGTGAAGAGAAGATAAAGAAGCGGTCAGCCATTCGCCGCCAGCTTTATGCTTGAAAGCCTTAAGCTGACGGCTGAGCGCTGAAGGGTGACGGCTACATTATTTCAACGGAATCGTGAATGCTCGGTCCCCTTGGAAGGACGGGACGAGCAGCAGATTGTTTTTCCGGTCGATGCCGATATCGGCGGGTGTTTTCAAGTTCTCCTGAAAGAGGGAGAGCTTCCCGTCGAGGGTCAGCTTGTAGATCTGCCCGCCGGTGTGGGAGGAGAAATAGAGATTGGCGGCCGAATCGAAGTCGATCCCGTCGAGATTTTTGAACGTCTGATCGACCAGCGGCTTGAGCGCTCCCGGCGGGGTGACCTCCGCGACTTTCCCGCTTCCCATGCTGACCATGATCAGACTGTTTGTTTTCGGATGGATGGCAAGGCCGTTCGGCTGGCCGAGCTGGGGCCCTTTCGCCACCATCGAGATGCGATGCTCCCGGCTCGGATCGATCCGCGCGATGAACTCCGAGAAGGTATCCGAGACATAGAGATTCCCCTTCGCGTCATGGGTCAAGTCGTTGAGAAAGGTGGCGCCGAACTGGGAGAGATCGACGTCGTGCGCCAGCATTCCGCTGTTCTTGTCGTACCCTTTGACGTGATCGATGTCGGTCACATAGAGAATCTTCCCGACGACGGCCATCCCTTTCGGCGCATGAAGCGGCCCCCCCTTCGTCGAATCGATGAACTTCATTTGGAGGACCTTGCCGCTCGGATCGAGCTTGGTGATGAAGCCGTTGTTGTCTTTGTCGATGGGAGAGCCGTTGATATTCGAGATGAAATAATTCCCCGTCTCCTCGTCGACGATAAAGCTCTCCGGCGTCGACAGGCCGGTGACCTCGAAGGCCGCGCCGGTCGAGAACGAGAGCAGCGTGAGCAGGACCGTCCAGCTGGAGAAAAACACCGTTCGCATAAACCCTCCTCATGAAGATCGGATCGTTTCGTCCCGATTATACTTGCTCGACAAAGAGAAGTCGATAGCGGGAGGAGACGTTCGGTTTAGATCGCGTCTTCGACGATCCAGAAAAAATGATTGGGGAGGATCTTTGCCAAGAAGAGATTTTTGTCTTTCTCATGATCGAAGATCCGCCGGTCGAGCGAATGTTTCGCGAAACGATTGTGAAAAATACGAAGGTGCTGTTGACCCGGCTTCCCTTCCAGAAGCGCGATCGCGCTGATTTCGGGATACTGTCCCACTTGGAGGGCCTCTTGAATGTAGCGGTGCTCCAGACCGGGCAATCCCCTTTTGTAGAGGATCGGCATGAATGGGACCTTATTCTTTTTGAACGATTTTGACCGCTTTTGGGCCAGTCTCAATTTGTCCTGGATTTCCGTGGAGGCGTCATATTCCAGAACGATGGCGACCACGGCTCCGTAAGGACTCTCGATCACAAAATCGGGAGGGGCCTTCTTTGTCGTGACCGTGGCTTTGTAACGGATCGAGAATCGTTTCAGATAATCCTGAAACGACGTCTCACCGGTTCTTCTTTCTTTCACTGTTTGCATCGTACATCCTTAATACGGCGACCACCTTTCCTAAAACTTGAACCGATTGATCCTTTTTGACGATGATCGGCTTCATCTTGGGATGGGCGGGGGATAAGATCACTTCTCCTCTTTTCTTCGAAAAATATTTGAGCGTCGCTTCTCCGTCGACGAGCACGACGGACAGCGTGCCGTTCTCCACCGTCGGCTGCCGCTGCACCACCACGTAATCGCCTTCGGCGATGTGCGCGCCGATCATGCTTTCTCCCTTTACGCGAAGGACAAACGCCGTTTCCTCGGCGCCGACCACCGGATCGACCAGGATCTCTCCCTCGATATTCTCCTCCGAGAGAAGCGGGAGTCCGGCGCGAACGGTGCCGACGATCGGGAGCAGGTGGCCTTTGCGCTGGGGAGGGCGATGAATCCGGATCGCCCGGGGTTGTCCGGGGAGGCGTTGGATCACCCCTTTCCGGACCAGCGCATCGAGGTGTTTCTTCGCCCCCTTCGGTCCCGCCAACTGAAAATGCCGCGCAACTTCGCGAACGGTCGGAGGGAATCCGTGCTCCTCCAAATGGCGTTGCAAATATTGAAAGATGGCCTGCTGTCGTTTTGTAAGAGCGGTTTCCACGATCGCTTTTCCGAAAGGTCTACACCTGTAGGCCTGCTGTGGCGCGACCACATCCTAAAGATTTTTCGGTTCGTTGTCAAGGCGGGATTTTAAGCGGCGATCCGGCCGCGAGCGAATCCCTAAGGTCCATCCTACTTCGGCCATTTTATTGACAAAAGGGCTTTTTATGTTATCCTTTTTCCACCGGAGCAGCCGAATGAAGAAGATCTTGATCGCCGATGATGAAGTTCCGATCCGCCTCCTGATCCACAGCACGTTGGAAAGCGACGAATACCACATTATCGAATCCGAGAACGGCCCGGAAACGGTCGAAAAATGTCTGGAAGAGAGGCCCGATCTTTTGATTCTCGATCTGATGATGCCGGGGATCGGCGGAGAGGAAGTTTGCAAAAAGGTCCGATCGGATCCTCGAATGAAATCGATCTCGATCATTATCTTGACCGGAAGAGGGAAGCTCTCGGAGGATGAAGCGGAAGCCTTCAACGCCGATTTCTATCTGACCAAACCATTCAGTCCCCTCGAACTGCTCGATTGCGTCAGCAAAGTCCTAAACCGTAAAAGGTGATTGATTCCGCCCGGCGCGGAAAGGGGAGTGATGGAGCTTTCTTCCGTTGATCGAGAGCTGGAGCGGTATCTTCGCGAGGAATTCGGTTATTCCGGAACGCAGCTCGCCTATGTCCTTCGCGACCTGAAGATCCTGCTGAAAAGAGAAAAACTGAAGATCCATGAGCTGGAAACGGCCTACCAGCAGATGCTGCGGTATGCCGAGGATCTTCGGAAGAGCTATCTGCATGAGCGCCAACAAACCGAAAAACTGATCCAGAGCCAGAAGGCGACCACCATCACGCTCGCCAAAGCGATTGAGAAGCGAGACCGCTACACCGGCGGGCATACCGATCGGGTCACGGAGTATGCGATCCTTACCGCGAAACAGCTGAACTGGTCGCAGGAACGGCTGGCCGTTCTGGAGTTGGCGGGACATCTCCATGACGTCGGAAAAATCGGGGTTCCCGACGCCGTCCTGAACAAGCCGGGCAAGCTGACGGTGGAAGAGTTTGAGATGATGAAAGCCCATCCGGAGATCGGGGAGCAGATCATCCGGGGCATCGATTTTCTGGAAGCGTTGATTCCGTATGTGCTCTATCATCACGAGCGTTACGATGGGAAGGGCTATCCCAAAGGGCTCTCCGGCGATGCGATCCCGATTGAAGGAAGGCTGCTGGCCGTTTCCGATACCTTTGACGCGATGACGAGCAGCCGCCCCTACCGAAAACAGCTCGACCCCGAGCGCGCCATCGACGAGATCAAGCGTTGCTCGGGAACGCAATTCGATCCGAAAATCGTCGGCGCGTTCTTGGAAATTTGGACCTCCGGCCTGCTTGATCCGGTGCTGGTGGAGCCGCCTCACCCTCCTCTCTCCTAAAAATCGTTTTTCCCTTCTCCTGCGAATTTGACAACATCCCATACCGGTACCCAAAAGGCCGCTTCCCCGTCCGCCGCGTCTCCCGCGGGCAAATTTCTTGACAACCCAAAGAGCAACCTGTTAACCTGAAAAACAAATCGGGACAATGCATTTTGGGTGATCTCTCCAATAAAAAAGAGATTCGGGCCGCCCTGCTTCTCAAAAGAAAAGCGCTCTCCCCACAGGAGTGCCTCCTCAAGAGTCGAGAGATTACAAAACGATTTGTCGCCTCCCCCGATTTCATCTCGGCGCGGACCGTCCATTTCTATTTGGCCGCCGCCTCCGAGGTCCAGACGGAGGAGATGATCCGGGAAGCGCTTCGCAAAAAGAAGCGCGTGGTGGTCCCGGTTGTCCAGCCGGCGACGAAGTCATTGTTCCTCTCGGAGCTTGTTGATTTCGATCTTTCCCGATTGCAGCCGGGCCCCTATGGGATCTTCGAGCCGCGGCCCGAAGATCGAAAGAAGGTCGATCCGAAAGAGGTCGATCTTTGGATCGTCCCGGGGGTCGCCTTCGACGCTGTTGGAAATCGGCTCGGCTTCGGAGGAGGGTACTACGATCGGCTTCTCTCCGGGGCGAGGGGAAGGAAGATCGGGGTCGCCTTTGAATTCCAGGTCGTCGATCGGCTTCCGATCGAAGAGACCGATCACCCGGTCGATCAAATCATCACCGAGACGAGAACGATTTATATCAAAGGAGAACGAAGTGCCGGCACGACGAATTGATGGAAAGGCGATCGCGCAGCAGGTTCGCGCGCGTGTGAAGGAGGAGGTGGAGAAGCTGGGGCCGAGCAACCGGCCCGGCCTCGCGGCGGTGCTGGTGGGGGAGAATCCAGCCTCCAAGATTTACGTTCGAAACAAGCGAAAAGCGTGCGAGGAGGTCGGCATCTACTCGGAGGAGCATACTCTTCCCGAGAGCGCGACGGAGAAGGAGCTCCTCTCCTTGATCGAGCGGCTCAATCGCGATCCGAAGATCCACGGCATCTTGGTTCAGCTTCCCCTCCCGAAGCAGATCAATGAGCGGAAAATCCTCGACGCCGTCGTTCCGGAGAAAGATGTCGACGGCTTCCACTATATGAATGTCGGAAAGCTGGTGGCGAATGAGCCGGGATTCGTTCCCTGCACGCCGCTCGGGATCGTCGAGCTGCTCCTTGCGTCCGGGGTCGAGATCGCCGGGGCCCACGCGGTGGTGGTCGGCCGGAGCAACATCGTCGGCAAGCCGGCGGCGCTCCTGCTGCTCCATCGACATGCCACCGTGACGATCTGCCATTCAAAAACGAAAAATCTGGAAGAGGTCTGTCGCCAAGCCGACATCCTGGTGGCCGCGATCGGCAAGCCGCAGTTCGTCAAGAAAGAGATGGTGAAGGAGGGGGCGATCGTAATCGATGTCGGGATCAACCGTCTGCCGGACGGCCGAATCGTCGGGGATGTCGATTTCGATCCGGTCCAGGAGCGCGCCGGCGCGATCACGCCGGTGCCGGGGGGGGTCGGTCCGATGACGATCGCCATGCTCCTCTCCAACACGCTCCAATCGGCAAAGTGGGCGAAAGGCGTTTCCTGAAGCGGAGGGTTCGATGAAGAGATTGAAGGAAGCGATAACGTCGGGAGAGTTTCTGCTCACCGCCGAGTGCTTGCCTCCAAAGGGGACCGATATTTCCCGCTTCCGCGATCACGCCGAGCGGCTCTTGGGGAAGGTCCACGCGGTCAACGTCAACGATAACCCGGCGGCGATCGTCCATGCCAGTCCGTTGGCGCTCAGCAAAGTCCTCCTCGACATCGGACATGATCCGGTCTGCCAGATCACCGGCCGCGATCGGAACCGGCTCGCCATTCAGTCGGATCTATTGGGTTTACAGATTCTCGGCGTCCGAAACGTTCTCTGTCTGACCGGCGACGATATCACCGTCGGAGATCAGAAAGAGGGAAAGGCGGTTTTTGATCTCGAATCGGTGGAGATCCTCAAGACGGTCGTCGGTCTCAACGAGGGAAAGGATCTGAGCGGAAAGCCGATCGAGGGTGCGACCTCGCTCCTTCCCGGCGCGGCCGTCTCGCCGGAGGCGGAGCCGTTGGCGCCGGCGCTGATCCAGTCCAAAAAAAAGATTGAGGCCGGCGCCCGTTTTTTCCAAACCCAAGCGATCTTCAACCCCGATCGCTTCGACCGCTTCATGGAGGAGGCCCGCAAGTTCAGCGTGAAGATCATCGCGGGGGTGTTTCTTCTCCGTTCTCTGAAGACGGCCCAATATGTGAACGAGCACATTCCGGGGATTCGCGTTCCGGAACGGTTCCTCCAAAAGCTGGAGCGGGCCGGCAAAGCAGGGGAGTTGGAGGCGGGAATGGAGATCGCCCTGGAGCTGATTGAGTCGATCAAACGAAAATGCGACGGCATTCATCTAATGGCGGTCGGCGCCGAGGAGCAGATTTCGGTCATTCTCGAGCGGGCGGGACTAGTATCGTCCGGAGGCGTCGGGCGGCGGGCCGTCGGGGGGGCGCATGGATAAAGTTACGGTTCCTTCGATTCGTCAGAAGAAAGAGAAGGGGGAGAAGATCACCGTTCTCACGGCGTATGATTTCCCCTTCGCCAAATTGATCGATGAAGCGGGAATCGATATCCTTCTGGTCGGCGATACGGTCGGGATCGTGGTCCAGGGAGAAGAGAGCACCTTGCCGGTGACCCTCGATCAGATGATCTACCATACCCGAATGGTCTCGCGCGCCGCGAAGCATGCCCTGGTCGTGGGGGACATGCCGTTCATGTCGTATCAGACGAGTCTGGAAGAGACGATCCGGAATGCGGGACGGTTCCTGAAGGAAGGGGGCGCCGCCGCGGTGAAACTCGAAGGGGGGGCAAGGGTCGCCGATCGGATCGAGACTTTGACCCGCCACGATATTCCGGTGATGGCCCACATCGGGCTCACCCCGCAGTCGGTCCATCGGATGGGGGGATACAAGGTCCAGGGGCGGGAGGCGATTCAGGCGAAACAGCTCCTTGCCGATGCGAAGACCGTCGAGTCGGCGGGGGCCTTTTCCCTGGTCCTCGAAGGCATTCCGATCTCCCTGGCGAAGCGGATCACCAAGTCGATTCAGATCCCGACCATCGGAATCGGCGCGGGCCCCTACTGCGACGGCCAGGTGCTCGTCCTGCACGATCTCCTCGGACTCTTCACCCGCTTTCATCCCAAGTTTGTCCGCCGTTATGCCGCTCTCACCGCGACCATTACCGATGCGGTCCGCCGCTACAAATCGGACGTCGAATCAGGCAAGTTCCCGACCGAAGAGGAAGGGTATCAATAAAAATAAAAAAGGGCTGGATTCTTCCAGCCCTTTTTTATGTCCGCGTCAGCCTTTACTTCCGCGTAAAAACAATTTCAAGGTTGCCGAGCGTCGCGTCCTCCCAGGAAGAAAGAAGGGTTCCGCCTACGGCGGCGATGCCTGGATTGGCGGCGGAGCCTCCTCCCTGGATCAGATCCGACGGCGCGCTGAAGGTCCCCCCGCTGTCTTCCGATTTTCTGAGCACGATCCCTTCGACCCCGGGGGTGTTATCCATCCAGACGAGGTAGACGAACGGTCCGGAGACGGCGATCCGCGGGGCGTTGGAGTTCCCTGTTGTGTCTGAAGCATTGCTTTGCGCGCAGTCGTTCGGATCGCTGAATTGATCCCCCTGGTTTTGTGATTGAATCAGAAGGATTTCAGCGCTCGATAGCGGGGTGTTTCCTTGAACGGCGGGACAATTACTTTTTGAAGGGGGAAATCCCTCCCAGGCGAGATAGACCCGGCTCTCTTCCGCCGCGAGGCTCGGCCGGCTCGATCCTTTGATGAAGCCGGAGAGAACGGTCGCTTGCTGCGTCAGAGGAGGGCTGAAACTCAAATTCAGCGGATCGACCAGCTTTCTGAAAAGAATCTTGGACTGGGCCGGCGGCGACTGCGGCTGCGGGATGTCCTCCCAAGCAATATAAACCCGATCGGCCGTCGCGGCCAAGGTTGGATTGAACGACGGAGAGAGGGTGCTATCATCTTTCGGTCCCGAGACGGCAAGCGGGGCCGGGTCGAATACGACGCCGCCGTCGGTCGATCGCACCAGCAGGATCTCCGAGTTGATGATTTGAAATTCCTTGGTAGGGGGATTCAGCGTCGTAATCAGCTTGAATTGATAAACGGTCGATTCGCTCCACGCCACGAAGACATTCGAGCCGGAAGCGACGATCGCGGGGGTTTGAGAAGGGCAGGGATCGTCTCCCGGCGTATCCGAGTTGTTTCTACAGTTGTGATTCGTGCTGGAAAGTCTCAAGCCGGGCTGGTCTAAAGAGGGATACCAGGTGAACGTTCCATTCTGGTCTTCGCCGCGCCGATAAAGAATGTCGAGATCGTTGTTGTCCGCCGTATCGGCGGAAGCCGATTCTTCCCAGACCACATAGACGAAATTCCCCGATACGGCGACTTTCGGATTTCCCGAGAAGAGAATCGATCGGGAGAGATTGATCGGCACGCCGAAGGCGGCGCCGCCGTCGCCGGATCGGGAGAGGAGCACTTCCATATTCTGTCCGCCGACATGTTCCTGCCAGACGACATAAACGGTGTTCCCGGATGCGGCCGTGCTCGGCGCGATGGAAAGGGCATCGGTTTTCGAGAGATTGATCACCCCGTCGGGAAGATGGGGGGGAGAAGGGGAATTCTCCCCTTGGCATCCCGAAAAAAGGAAGAGCAGTCCGAGGATGGCCAAGCAGGGGAGGGGAGTCCGTGCAAAGTTCGGGCGCGCGGAATAGAAAGAAGAAGCCGAGGGGTTTTTACGCCGCAATCCGCACTCCGCATTTCGCATTCGGCCGTCCTATTCTTTGTCGATCTGCGCTTTTTGAAGCCGGCCGCTGAAGTCGCGGTAGATGATCTTCCATTTGGTGTAGAGATCGAGGGCGCCGCCCCGTCCCCCCGCTTCGCGGGGTCCGAGGCCGGTCCGCTTGGTTCCGCCGAACGGGAGCTGAATCTCCGCACCGATGGTGGAAGCATTGATGTAAACCAATCCGGTATTCAGATCCCGCTCCGCCACCGCCGTCTTGTTGACGTCCTGCGA
>SCUR01000235.1 GCA_004297235.1 Candidatus Manganitrophaceae bacterium
CTGAGAGGAGACGATCCGGCCCTGATTCAGTTCACCTCCGGGAGCACAGGGATGCCGAAGGGGGTCCTGTTGGACCATCAAAATATCCTGGCGAATATCCGGGCCAGCGTTCAAGCCGCCGCATTCCGCCCCACCGATGTCGGCGTCAGTTGGCTGCCGCTCTATCACGACATGGGACTGATCGGGTCATGGTTCTGCGCCCTTTATTTCGGCATTCCGGTCGCCATCCTCTCCCCGATCACCTTCCTCACCCGCCCGGAGCGATGGCTCTGGACGATTCATTACCACCAGGCGACCCTCTCCGCCGCCCCGAACTTCGCCTATGAGCTCTGCGTTCGGAAGATCGACGATCGCGCCATCGAGGGGCTTGATCTCAGCTCCTGGCGGATCGCCTTTAACGGCGCCGAGCCGGTTAGCCCCGATACCCTGGCCCGATTCACCCGGCGCTTCGCCCCTTACGGTTTTCGGAAAGAGACCCTCCTCCCGGTCTACGGACTCGCCGAATGCTCCGTCTCCCTCTGCTTTCCCCCGCTCGGACGGCCCCCGCGTATCGACCCGGTTGCGCGTGAGATATTTGAACGACAGCGAAAAGCCGAGCCGGCATCGCCCTCGGATACCACTCCCCTTCGGTTCGTCGCCTGCGGTATTCCCCTCCCCGGACATGAGGTTCGGATCATCGATCCTCTCGGAAAAGAGGTGGCCGAGCGAATCGAAGGGACCTTGCAATTTCGTGGACCGTCTGTCATGAAAGGCTATTTTCATGATCCGGCGGCCACCGAGGCGGTCTTCCAGGACGGCTGGTGCGACTCCGGAGATCTGGCGTACCGGGCGGACGGAGAGATTTTTATCACAGGGCGACGCAAAGATATCATCATCAAGGCGGGCCGCAACCTTTATCCTCAAGAGGTGGAGGAGATCGCCGGAGAGATCCCCGGAATCCGCAAAGGGTGTGTCGCCGCCTTTGGGGTCGCCGACCCGGAGATCGGAACAGAGAAGTTGGTGGTGATCGCGGAGACGAGAGAGGAGAAAAAAGAGGTCCGGAAACGGCTTGCGGCAGAGGTGATGGAGCGGGTCGCCGCCGCGACGGACGTTCGACCCGATCTGGTGTTGATCGTCCCTCCGGGAACCGTTCCGAAAACCTCCAGCGGAAAGCTCCGGCGGTCGGCCTGCCGTGAGGCCTATCTGCGGGGAGAGATCGCCCGTCCCCGTCGCGCCCCCTCGATCCAGATCGCCCAGCTCTGGGTCAGCGGCCTCTCCGCGCGGGTGAAGCGGGGTCTCGCACAGCTCGGCGGACTGATCTATGCGGGGTATGTCGGCCTCGTTTTGTTCGCTACACTTCTGCCGACCTGGATCGCCCTGCTGATACGGCCGGGAGGACGGACGGCGGCCCGACTCGCCCGGCGCTGGGCGCGTCTTTTTTTGCGCCTGGCCGGCTGCCCCTTAACCGTCGAGGGAGAATCCAATCTGATCCGGACCGGTCCGTTGATTCTGGTCTCAAACCACGCCAGCTACCTCGATTCAATCGTGCTGATGGCCACTCTTCCTCTGAACTTTCTCTTCGTAGCGAAGCAGGAGCTGACTCATGTTGCGATCATTCGAACCTTCATCAGGAAAGTCGGCCATCTGACCGTCAGTCGGATCGACCTCAGAAGCGGTGAAGGCACCGAGCGGATTAAGAAGGCCCTTCAGCGCGGCTGGTCTATTCTGATTTTTCCAGAGGGGACCTTCTCCCGCATTCGCGGCCTTCGCTCCTTCCGGCTGGGAGCGTTTAAAGTCGCGGCGGAGACTGGCACCCCTCTCTGCCCGATCGCCCTGCGCGGCACCCGAGAATATCTCTGGTCCGGCCGCTGGATTCCCCGGCGCGGCCCCGTTCACGTGGTCATCGGCGCTCCGATCATCCCGACTGGAAAAGACTGGCGGGAGATCGTTCGACTAAGGGAAGCCGCGAAGGAAGAGATCCTTCGCCATTGCGGGGAGCCTGCGCTCGATCGGGCGGCCGCCGAAATTCCTGAAGAATAGGGCCGCCGCTCTGATTTAGACCATCACAGGTCACTGCCGCCGTGGTGAAAACGAGATGAAACAGATGATCCAGTTTTATTTTAGAATCTTGAAGAGTTCGTCTTGAACATGCACACGCGTCGCATGCCTCGCAGCGGATCCCCAATAAGCAGGCTTGTTCTGCCCCAGCGGCAGGCCCGCTGGGGACCCCGGGGAAATTAAAGGGGTTCGCCGAGAAGGGTTCACCCATTTCATTTTGGCTGTCTACTTTTTGTACTTCGTTTCTCGATGGCTTCACGGCAGAATCCCCTTTCCTGCATCGCTCCGTGCACGTTGGTCAAAAAATTTATCCGGCGCCGCGATGATAATATTTGAACAATCCTCCGAGCCTTTCCCGGCACCGAACGAGACGATCTTTTCGATTCCGACAGTGGTTTGTAGGCATCAGAAGCACATTTCCAATTCCCAGATGCTTGCGCTCTCGATGAGAGTGTTCTACGTATTGATGAATTGCGCGTCGGAGTGAGCCTTCCCCAAAGAAGATCAGTTTTGAAATACACTCCTCCTGATCGATTTGACCCATCTCCCCGCAATACAGGATAAGAACCAAACGAAACGCGGGCGGCGCTGTCGCCAATGTTCGACGTCATGAATATGCCTCTGAAACCAAAACGCCCCTTTCGAGGGATTGTATATCCCCGGACGGTTCTCCAAAATGAAACTCATATTATAAAAAACAAAAAATATTTTTTCCTCAACTCGAGAACCCCGTTGCGGAGGAAACGATGAAGCGGTCACTCTACAAACTGAGCTTACCCGAAGTCTCTCTTCTGATTGCACTGCTCTCCCTGCTGTCGGCCTCGCGAGCCGGCGCCGCCTGCGAGCCGCCCGGAAGCGCGAAATCGGACACGATTCTCTGCAGCGAGACGGAGACCGAAGGGGTCGCGGCCAAGTCGGGCGATGATCAGATCATCGTCTTGAGGGACGCGAACCTTCTTCTTGAATCGTCCGGAGCGCCCTCTCCCCTCGTCGCGATCGACGCCGGAAGCGGCAACGACACCGTCGTCCATCTGGGCCGACTTTCCGTGAACGTGATCTTGGGAGAGACGTCCCTCGCCGCTTCATCCGGCGGCTCCGAACCCTGCGACTCCAAAAATCCCCCTCCCCCCTGGGACGCCGGTAAATCCGATGATCACAAAAAACATTGGACGTTCTCCCGGAGCAACGACAAATCTCGATGGCGCTGCCCCCCTCCGCCGTCGGTTATCAAAGCGGTCGGGATCGACGCCGGCGAGGGGAAAGATGTCCTCACCAGCGACGGATCGTTGAGCGTGAGCGTCTCGGACTCGAACGGGAACCAGCCTGTGGCGACGACCGGGATCGACGGGGGAAACGGGAACGATGTGATCGTCCAGACCGGAACGATGACCGTTTCAGCCTCCTCTGAAAAGGCCACCGGCCCGTTCACCCTTCAAACGTCGGGGGAGACGCCGGTCCCTCCCCCCGCGGGAGAGAGCGCTTC
The DNA here is from genome assembly GCA_004297235.1 of Candidatus Manganitrophaceae bacterium. Lineage (GTDB taxonomy): Bacteria > Nitrospirota > Nitrospiria > SBBL01 > Manganitrophaceae > Manganitrophus. The sequence goes on from SCUR01000235.1 coordinate 3,521, forward strand.
CGCGACGGCCGTCGGGATTGCGGGAGGCAACGGCGACGATGTCGTCGTGAACGACGGCCCCCTGACGGTCACCGCCTCTTCCAAGATCACCAGCGTCACCCCTTCGCTGAGCTTGACCGGCGGCGATGAAGAGACCTCCACCACCACCGCAGCCTCCAAGGCGGTGGGGATCGACGCCGGGACCGGAAAGGACGACGTCACGAACAGCGGCGCCGTCATGGTGACCGCCACTTCGGAGGTAACGAGCGTCCACGCCGAGCTGAATCTGGTCGACACCTCCCACGGCGACGCCGGCACAACAATCCAATCGACCGCCGTCGGCCTCGATGCCGGCGAGGGAAAAGACAACGTCACAATCGGCAATACCGGCGCGATCACCGCGACCGCCACGTCGAAGAGCACCAGCGTCAACGTGGAGGTGAACGGCGCCGACGCGGCGACCGCCAACGCCACCCTCCAGATGGAAGCGACGGCGATCGGGATCGAGGCCGGCCGCGGAAAAGACGCCGTCGACAATCGCGGCTCGGTCACCGCCGAGGCGAAATCCGAATCGGTCGAGGTCGGCGTCAACGTCAGCTTCGTCGACGTCACCATCGCCGATCGCCGGCCGAGCGACGTCTCGACCACCCTCCAATCGACGGCGATCGGGATCGACGGCGGCGCCGCCAAAGACGACGGCGCGATCGGCAACACCGGGTCGGTCACGGCGAAGGCGACCTCCTCGGTCAACTCGACCGGCGTGTCGCTTGCCTCCGAAGGGGTCCCCGGAAGCGCCGAGACCTTCTTTGAGGAAGGGAGCTTGGCGTCGATCGGGATCAACAGCCGAAGCGACGCGTTCGGCCTCCTCGGCGGCGCCGGGGCCGACCGGTTGGAGAGCGGCGGAACGATCACCGCAAATTCGGAAGCGAGCGCCCATCAGCAGAGCATTAACCTCGGGATGACGATCTTCAACTGGCACATCCCGACCCCGGGCCTGGTCCTCGGAAGCGCGGGGACGCGGGCGGAAGCGGAGTCAACCGGCATCGCGGGCGGAGAAGGAGGCGATGCGATCGTCCACAGCGGCCTCCTCGATGTCGACGCCACGGCGAAGAGCTCGACCACGGTCGTTTCGGTGAACCTCTCCGAATTCGCGGTCGACATTCTCCCCCAAGGGGTCCCGTCGATTCCGATCAGCGCCGCGCTGGTCGTCGCCGATTCGACGACCGAAGCCGCGGCCGGCGCCACCGGCATCGCGGGGGGCGGAGGGGACGACACCATCCGGAACACGGGGACGATCACCACCGATGCCGTCGCCAAGAACGGCTCGGTCGACGTCGCCGGAGCGCTCGGCCTCAAGTTCGAGGATGGAAATGAGGGGGGCGGCACCCCGAGTCCGGGACCGAGCCTCTCTTTCGAAACCGACGTGACGCTGGCGCGCGCCGCGACCGACGCCGTCAGTCAGGCGGCCGGCATCGACGGCGGCGCGGGGCATGACGAAATCATCAACGAAGGGGGTGTGACCGTCACGGCAAAGAGCGATACCTACGCCGCCGCGGCGAACTTCGACATTTTGGGCTCCCTGGAAGGGAAACAAGGGGCGAACCCGTCGATCCTGGTCGGCGTGGCGGCGAACGACACATCGAACAACGCCGTATCGGACGCGGTCGGCCTTCAGGGGGGCGAGGGGGATGACCGGATCGCCAACAGCGGGACCACCACCGTGACGGCCAACGCCGACGCTCTGAACGTGAACGCGGGGGTGAACCTCGCCCTGGACGAGAGCGGCGCCATGGTCGGCGTCTCGCTCGCCCATTCGCAATCGACCGCGACCGCGACGTCGACCGGGATCGACGGCGGCGCCGGAACCGATGAGATCGCCAACACCGGTGCGATCGACTCCCACGCCAACGCCGATGCAACCTCGGTCGCGGTCATCGCGACGATCGAGAGCGTATCGAGCAAGGGGCTGACCGCCGGGGCGACGGTCATCGACGCTAGCACGATCGCCACGTCGAACGCCGCCGGAATCCGAAGCAGCGCCGAGCCGGACAATCAAGATGACAAAAACAATCCGGAGAAAAAGAGCTGCTGCGAATCCCCCGACGGGACGATCACAAATACCGGGAGTGTAAGCGCGGACGCGGATGCGACCACGACCGCCGTCGATGTGGGGGCGACGATCAGCATTGCGAAGAAAGGGGCGGCGCTCGGGGTCACCCTGACCGATGCCAGCGCCACGGCGAACGCGACCGCCCAGGGGATCGAAGCAGACCAATCCGACAACACCCTTCTCAATGAAGGCGATGTCGAATTGACCGCGACCTCGAAAGCGGTCGCCGTGGCGGTCGATCTGAGCGTGGAAGGGACGGCGACCGGGCTCGCCGCCGGGGCGACCCTCACCCGCTCCAGCGTCACGGCGACCTCGGCGGCGACCGGAATCGAAGGGGCCGAGGGGAATGACACCCTCGTCAACACCGGTTCGATCTCGACGACGGCGCGCCCCGAGGAGACGGACGCCGTCCAGTCGACGGCGACGACCGTCGGCGTCGGGGTCGAAGCAAGTCTCGCCGTCAAGGAAGGGGCCGTTCTCGGCGCGGCGCTGGCCGACACGAGCGCCGCCTCGACCAGCCGGGCGACCGGCCTCGACGGCGGGAGCGGCGATGACGCCCTCCTCAATCAAGGAGAGATCGACTTGAAAAACGTCGGCGCCGACACCACCGCCGTCGCCGTCTCCGTCGATCTCGCCCTCGCCAAATCGGGATTGTCGATCGGCGCGGCCCTCGCGAAGAGCGACGCCACGAGCCGCGTCACGGTGACCGGACTCGAAGGAGGCCAAGGGGAAGATGCCTTGACCAACGAAGGGAGCATCACCCTGCGGCAGATCGACGCCGAGGCCGACGCGGTCAGCGTCTCGCTTGGGATCGCCGGGGCGAAGGAGGGGGTCGCGCTGGGGGGGGCGCTGGTCGACGCCGGCGCCACGACCACGGCGGCGGCGACCGCGCTGAGCGGGGGGGACGGCAATGACACCTTGGTCAACACCGGATCGATCACCGGGGACGACATCAAAGCAAACGCCGATGCGACCGGCGTCTCCCTCCAGGTCACCGTCGCGAAGGAGGGGCTGACCGTCGGCGCCGCGCTGGCCGACAGCGACGTCACGGCGACGAGCCTCGTGAAAGGGCTCGACGGCGGCGCCGGGGACGACACGCTCAAAAATGAAGGGAGCGTCACCCTGAAGAACGTCAAAGCGGAAGCCGACGCGGTCAGCGTCGGGGTCGGGCTCGCGGGGGCGCAGGACGGGGTCGCCCTCGCCGCCGGGATCACCGACGCGAGCGGCACGGGGAACGCGACCGCCGTCGGCCTTGACGGCGGCGCGGGAAAAGACAAAGTCATCAACAAAGGAGGGGTCACGATCGAGAACGTCCTCGCGGACGGCAATGCCACCGGCATTTCGGTGGAGCTTGCCGGGGCCAACGCGGGGGTCGCCGCCGGGGTCACCCTCGCCGACACGAGCGGCCTCGCCCACGCGACCGCGAAGGGGCTCGACGGCGGCGCGGGGGACGACGCGCTGTGGAATGAGGGGACGATCGATCTGAAGCAGATCGAATCGGACGCCGATTCGGTCAGCGTCGGCGTCACCCTCAATATCGCCATGACCGGGCTCGCCGGCGGGGCGGCGCTCAGCCGGGCGGAGGCGACCGGGGAAACAAAAGCGACCGGGATCGACGGCGGCGAAGGAGACGACTTCATCGGGAGCAAGGGGGCGGTCACGATCGACGGCGTCAAAGCCAACACCGATTCGACCGGCGTCTCGGTGGAGCTCGGGGTTACGAGCAGCGGCGTGGCGGTCGGCGCCGCCCTCGCCGACGTGAGCGCCACCGCCGACGTCCAAGCGAAGGGAATCGACGGCGGATCGGGGGACGACCGGCTCTACAACGGCGGTCCGATCACCCTGAAGAATATTAAAGCCGACGCCGACGCCGTCAGCGTCGGGGTCTCGTTGAACGCCGCCATCGAGGCCGGCGTCGCCGCGGGGGTTTCGCTCGCCGACGGGAGCGCCACGGCGGAGGTCGCCGCGACCGGGATCGACGGCGGCGAAGGGAACGACACGCTCGTCAACGCCGGGGCAATCCAATCGGAGAATGTCGAGGCCGACGCGCACGCGACCGGGGTCTCTGTCAGCCTGAACGTCTCCCTGGCCGGGGCGGCCGCCGGCGCGGCGATCGCCGACACCAGCGGAACGGCGCGCGCGACGGTCGAAGGTCTCGACGGCGGCGACGGAGACGACCAGATTTTCAACACGGAGAGCGGGACGATTTCGGTCGCCGGAACCGCGAAGGCCGACGCCCTCAGCCTTGGGATCGGCATCAGCGCGGCCCTCGGCGTCGCCGCCGGCGCGGCGATCACCGACGTGAGCACCACGGCCGAGAGCACGGTGATGGGGCTCGACGGCGGCGCCGGGATCGACCAGATCCAGAACGACGGCGGCCTCACAGCCACTTCGAACGCGCAGGCGAACTCCACGAGCATCTCCATCAGCATTCCCCTCGGGATCGGCGCGGGGGCGGCGCTCGCCGACGCCCGATCGACCGCGACCTCCACCGCCGTCGGCATCAACGACGAGGGTTCCCCCTCCCCGTCCGCGATGAGCGTTTCCGGCTGCGACGAGGGAAGCCGCTGCGGCGGTGAAGCGCCGCTGAGCCGCATCACCAACCTCGGCCCCGTTACCTCGACGGCGACGGCGAGCTCGCA
>SCUR01000236.1 GCA_004297235.1 Candidatus Manganitrophaceae bacterium
TGGAGGAGTCGCGCGATCGGAAACGGCAGACGACGCTTTCCTCGCTCCAAGAGGGACAGGTGGTCGAAGGGGTGGTGAAGAACATCACCGAATACGGCGCCTTCATCGATCTCGGCGGCATCGACGGCCTGCTGCATATCACCGATATGTCGTGGGGCCGCGTCGGCCATCCCTCCGAGATCTTCATGGTGGGGGACAAGGTCTCCGTCGTCGTCCTCAAGTACGATAAGGAAACCGGCCGGGTCTCGCTCGGCTACAAGCAGAAGATGCCCGATCCGTGGACCCATGTCGAGGAGAAGTATCCGGTCGGAACCCGCATTACCGGCAAGGTGGTCAGCTTGACCGATTACGGCGCCTTCGTCGAGTTGGAGCCGGGCGTCGAAGGCCTGGTCCACATCTCGGAGATGTCGTGGGCGCACGAAGCGAAGCATCCTTCCAAGATCGTTTCGGTCAGCGATCGCGTCAACGCCGTGATTCTCAATGTCGATCGAAAGGGGCGAAAGATCTCGCTCGGGATGAAGCAGGTCGAGCCGAATCCCTGGAACGTCGTCGAGCAACGCTATCCGCCCGGGACCAAGATCAACGGCAAGGTGCGCAGCATTACCGATTTCGGCGTTTTCGTCGGATTGGAAGAGGGGATCGACGGGTTGATCCATATCTCCGACATCTCCTGGACCCGCCATGTGAAACATCCTTCCGAGGTTTTCAAGAAAGGCCAGCCGATCGAGGCGGTCGTTCTGAAGGTCGACCGTGAGAAGGAGCGGATCTCGCTCGGCTACAAGCAGCTGACCGGCGATCCCTGGGAGACCGATATTCCCCAGAAGTACCGGGTCGGCAGCCTCGTTCGGGGGAAGGTCACGAAGATCACCGACTTTGGGGTCTTTGTCGAACTTGAAGAAAATGTGGAGGGCTTAATCCATGTCAGTGAAGCGGGGGTCGATGCGCCCGCGCGCGTGGAAGATGTCTTCCATATCGGAAACGAGGTCGAGGCCAAGATCATCCGGATCGACACGGCGGAGAGGAAGATCGCCCTCTCCATTCGGGAACAACGGCGCGATTCGGATAAGGAAGCGCTTGACCAATACCACAGCACCCAAGGGAAGCTCGATCAATCGCTTGGGGCGGTGGCCAGCAAGATCACACGGCGGCAGAAGGGGAAGGAAGAGGGAAAGGAATCGTAAGGGCGGTGGGTTCCCCCTTCCTCTGAGTTCCTTTCCGTATTTCGGCTCTCCCCTCCGCTTGCCTCGAATGCAAGCAGAGGGGAGAGCCTTCGCTCTGCCGGTTTCCCTGCGTAAATTATGGCTAGAAAATCGTTTCTCATTGGCGGACTCTACTTTCTTCTCTTTCTCTTTCTTTTCTTTCTCTTCACATTTTGGACGACGCGTCTAATCCGTGGAGGAGATGGGGGATGGAGATCGGGCGATCGGATTGCCTTGATCCGGATCGAAGGGGTGATCGCCGATTCAAAGGAGGCGGTTGAGGAGCTGCGACGCTACCGCGATGACGACAGCATCAAAGCGATTCTCCTTCGAATCGACAGCCCCGGCGGCGCCGTGGTCCCTTCCCAAGAAATTTACGACGAAGTCAAACGGATCCGCACCGCCGGAAAGAAAAAGATCGTCACCTCCATGGGGACGGTCGCCGCGTCCGGCGGATACTATATCGCCGCCGCCTCGGAGAAGATCATCGCCAACCCCGGAACCCTCACCGGCAGCATCGGCGTCATCATGGAGCTGGTCAACGTCGAAGGGCTTCTTCAGAAGATCGGCGTGGAGGGGGTGGTGATCAAGAGCGGAGAGAATAAAGATGTCGGCTCCCCCTTCCGAAAGATGACCGAAAAAGAGCGCGCCCTGCTGCAGCATGTCATGGACGATGTCCATGCGCAGTTCATCGAAGCGGTCGCGGAGGGGCGTTCTCTCAAGGTCGAGACGGTCCGTACCTTTGCCGACGGGCGGATCTTCACCGGCCGGCAGGCGAAGGAGATCGGTCTGGTGGACGAGCTGGGGACCCTTCAGGATGCCATCAAGCGAACGGCCGAGCTGGCCGGCATTCAAGGCGAGCCTCAGACGGTGGAGACGCAGAAGCGGGTGGGCTTTTTTGAATTGCTTCGGAGCGAGTTTATGGGAAAGTGGGAGGGGGCTCATTTTCCGGCCACGTCGGTCCGGCTGAACTATCTTCTCTCGTTTTAATTCGGAGAAGCCGGATTCATCAACGTAACAGGGGGGAATTCATGACCAAAGCAGAGCTGATTGAAAAGGTCGCGGAACACTACACCGTTCTGACCAAACGTCAGACGGAAATCTTGGTAAACACTTTCTTTGACAGCATCAAAGAGGCGCTGGCAAAGGGGGACAAGATCGAGATCCGCGGTTTTGGGAGCTTCCGGCTCCGGCATCGAAGAAACCGCGAAGGCCGCAATCCGAAGACCGGCGCGTTGGTGTCGGTTCCCGAAAAGAAGGTCCCGTTTTTCAAGGCCGGCAAAGAGCTGAAAGAACTGGTCGACCGGGGATAAACGACTTCCTGACTCGATACGGCAACAGGATTCTCCTCTCATTAATCTCTGCGTATGAACACGCTCTCCTTTATTCATTCGATGCATGACTGAAACGAAACAGGACCGTTGGACGGCCTGGGTTGCCCTGGCGACCACCGCACCGGCGATGTTCCGGAGCGGGATGCCGAAGGAGAAGCATCTCTCTCAGCCGCGCGGCGGGAACTTTGCCTTCGGCCTCATCTCCCTCCAGATTGCGATCATGCTCTCTTCCATCTCGGTGATCACCAAGCGGAAGGCCCTCTGGTATGTCGGCCTCTTTCTTTCCCCCTTCGGTCTCAGTCGACTTCCTCGACAGGTTTTATCTCTTCTATTAAATAAATAATGAAATGAGACTGCGATGGGAATGGGGCAACGCCCTATTCCAACTTTTTATTTCTTCATTGTCTTTTGAATTATCCGCAGCTCGGCGAGGTGGTGGTCGCGCCGGCGGTGTCGATTGATCCGCTGCCGTTATTGACGGCGTCGATGCCGTCCGGCGTGGGATGATCCCATCGATTGTTTTGGGCGAAGATGAGGCCGTTGCCCTGATTGATCAGGTCGCCCGCATTGTTGCAGCTGAGGATATTTCCGCCGTCGCTCCGTCCTCCCCCTCCCAAGTCGGGCGTCGACGACCCCTCGATCACCACCCCTCCCGCCGGATTGTTTGTGATCAGGTTTTGGCGAAGCGCGGGACCGGCGTTCGAGATCAAGACGCCGATCCCCGGGTTTCCCGTGTTGCCTTGGATTGCATTCTGCTCGATCCGGCTCGAATCGCCCGACATCGATTTGATGCCGAGAGCGCTTCCGCTCAGGGTGTTGTTCGAGACGGTGAGGTTGCTTGCAATCAGGAGGATTCCCGCCGTCGGGTTGTTGATGAATTGCGAGTTGCCGACCGACCCGTTGACCCCCTCCGCCACCAGACCGACATCGTCGCTTCGGATGATCAAGCGAGAGATCGAGGCTCCTTGCGCCAGCTGCACCGCGGCTTTGAAAGCGCCGGCGGTCCCGCTGGTGTAGGGGCCGCTCCCCTGGATCACCGTCCCCTGGGTGCCGTTCGGCTCCCCCTGGAGCGAGACCCCTTCCTTGACCCGGAGGGGGAAAGTTTCGCCGGGGTCGGTCGGAAGGCCGGTGGTGCTGCCGGGGCGATAGGTCCCCTGCGCGACCTGAATCGTATCCCCCGCCTGCGCCGCATCGAGGGCATGGGTGATCGTTGCGAAGGGGGCATCGGCGGTTCCGGCTTGGAGGTCGCTTCCGCCTGCGGAAGAGGGGGCGACAAAGTAGGTTTTGGGGATGTGGATCGAAGCGGTTCCCCCTCCGCCCCCACAGGCGGGGAGCAGAGAGAAGAAGAGAAAGAGAAAAAGCGGAGCGAGCGGGAGGATCAGGAAAGTTTTTCGGAAAGGGTTTCGGCGAGTGTCGATAACGGAATCTCCTCTTGCGCCTTGGTCGCCATGTTTCGCAGGATCGCCTTTCCCTGCGCGATCTCGTTCTCGCCGACGATCAAGACATGCTCCGCCCCGAGCCGGTCGGCCCGCTTCATCTGGCTCTTGAGGCCCACATTCTCGCTCCCCATCTCGCTCCGGATATTTTTCCGGCGAAGCGCCAGGAGGATCGGAAAGAGCGCGGCGCCGGCGGCCTTCCCCAACGGGGCGAGAAAAAGCTGAAGGCGCGATGCGGGAACGAGCGCCGGATCGATCAACTGGACCAGCCGCTCCATCCCGACGGCGAATCCGATCGCCGGGGTCGGCGGGCCGCCGAGCGCTTCGATCAGGCCGTCGTATCGCCCTCCGGCGGCGACGGCGTTCTGCGCGCCGAGCTTTCGGGTCGTCATTTCGAAGGCGGTCTTGGTGTAGTAGTCGAGTCCACGGACCAGGTGCGGCTGCACCTCATACGGAATCGCCAGTTGGTCGAGTCCCTCCCGGACGGCTTTGAAATGCTCCCGGCATTCGGCGCAGAGGTGGTCGATGGGGGAAGGGGCGTTTTTCGCGATCGCTTTGCATCCCTCTTTTTTGCAGTCGAGAATCCGAAGCGGATTGGTCTTAAAGCGGCGCTGGCAATCGTCGCAGAGCTCCGGCAGGTATTTCTCGAAGTAAGCTTGCAGCGCGGCGCGATAATCGGGCCGGCAGACGGGGCAGCCGAGGCTGTTGATCTCCAGCGTCAGGTCGGTCACCTGCGTCCGCTCGAAGAAGCGGGTCAAGAGAGAAAGCAATTCGACATCCTGGCGCGGATCGATGTCGCCGATTACCTCCGCCCCGATCTGGTGGAACTGGCGGAGCCGTCCGGCTTGAGGGCGCTCGTGCCGGAACATGGGACCGGTGTAGTAGAGCTTCCAGAGGGGCGTTTGCGCGCCGAGGTGGTGTTCGAGATAGGCGCGGACGACCGGGGCGGTCCCTTCGGGCCGCAAGGTCACATTTTTCCCGTCCCAGTCTTTGAAGGTGTACATCTCCTTCTCGACGATGTCGGTCGCCTCGCCGATGCTGCGGGTGAAGAGCTCGGTTGTCTCCAGAATGGGGGTTCGGATTTGGGAGAAGCCGAAGGTGGCAAAGGTCTCGTGCGCGATCGATTCGGCCCAGCGCCAGCGGCCGATCTCATCCGGAAGAATATCTTTAAATCCTCGTAATGAGGTGTATTTGGACATGATCTTATCCTGTAAAAGTTAGGGACACTATAGCGTTGAACTCCCTTTGAAGTCAAGGAGAAGGGGGGGGAGAGTAGTGTCCTAATTTGCGAGATGCGAATAGTTGGAATGGGGCGTTGCCCCAAGCCCCACTATGGGGCGGCCGCGGGCCGCGGCTCCATAGGGGTTGCTTGCCCAACCCCCTTCGGCTTCCCAAGGGACACCAAGGGGAGCAAGCCCCCT
>SCUR01000237.1 GCA_004297235.1 Candidatus Manganitrophaceae bacterium
ATCGCATTTTTGTAAATATAGAGCCCCCACCCCATCGAAAGAATCACCTCGCCGGTGGTAGCGATCGCGATCGTCACGAGAATCTGACGCGGATCGAGCTCGGCCTTCCACACGAAGAACCAGAGAAACGCCGCCGTCGCCAAGCCGAGGCTTGTTTGCGCGATGATGCCGGGGCGGTCGAGCAGGAGCACCGCGGTCATGAAGGCGAGCGCGCTTGAGACAAAGAGTAGCCAGCGAGATTGCATCGTGGGCTCAGACATCAATTGTAGGGTTTCTTGTGCGGGTTCTAGATTTGGTTTGTGTACGCCGTCCCGAAGCCGAACGAGAAAATCGATTGATAATTTCTAAGACCTTCTCACGCATTTTTTCGGCACGGGGGTCATTAGCGACCGAGAGATACGATTCGGCAGTTTGCAAAGATTCAATTGCAACCGTGAGACCGCTGGGCCGAGGTTTCGTCCGGATTCTTGAACGCGAAGTGTCGGCGGATGGTTGGTCAACGATTTTAATTGTTACTTCGTCATCAACTTTTAGCCGACGCTTGGGCCATGCAAAATGCTCGTCACCGCTCGTTCCATCGGGACGCATCCCCCCGACCATCAAATCAAGCTCCTTTTGGGCTTTAGAGCCCGGCGATCTTTGACCGGCTAAAGACTTTACCCAGCTGACCGAGGCATGCAGCACGCCGGTATCTTCGAGACCTGCATGATATATATGCCTGTCGTTGACCGTCCCATCGAAACGAATCATTTAATACTCCTCAATTGGTCCAAAGAAAACGGATGATGGCGGTCCCAAAAGCAAAGGCGGCACCGCCACTGAAAGTAGCCAGATTCGTCGTAGTGTGGCCGTGATCACGCCGAAACCGGCCCCATGCCTCCATGATCAGCCCGACACATAATGGGCTTACAATCAAACTGAGGCCGGGCATAGGACCGGGCTGAAAAAACTTTCCCCGCCGTACGAAAAGAGTTACGCCGCCGAAGACAGCACCGAGAAGGAGGTATCCCAGCGACGCCAACACAGGGTGCCGGTTGGGGCGCTCGAAAGCAGCCTTTAGACTTTCGAGTCCCAGTTCGGCAACGATTTCAAATAGGACTTGGGAGAAGATCTCTACAACAAGCTGAAGAAGAATCTCCAAAAGAATTTCCAATAATCACCCAGTAATATATCCTGCGCTTGTGTTCCATCATTAAATCGAATGTCGGAAGAGTAGTCAATTAGCAAAGGGAATCATTTCAGTGAGGAGGCTCGCGCCTATGGATCCTTTAGGGCTTGCTCCTTCCCGTCACCAGCGCCGACCCCTGCATCGTCAGCGATTCAATCTGAATCCCTTTGAACCCCTCCCGTTTCATAGCCTCCGTCAGCTCCTCAATCCATCGTGTCTTCCGAATGACGACCGGCAGTTCATAGAGGGTCTCTTTCCACTCCGGCCAGCGCCAGCCGCCGATCGGGGGAAGAAGTTTGAAGTAGGCTTCGAAGGTCCATTGCAGAATGGGATTCGTCGGATAGGTGAAGTCGTGGAAGACCAGAACGCCGCCGGGGGCGATCATTCGGGAGAGGTTGGCAATCAGGAGATTAAGATCGGCATATTTCGGAAGATAGGAGGTGACGCAGGCGTCGAACCGATCGTCGGAGACAAACTCCTCGGC
>SCUR01000023.1 GCA_004297235.1 Candidatus Manganitrophaceae bacterium
CGGACGCGAGAGAAATCCCCCCCGCGATCACGATTGTCCACGCCACCAGCAACGCTATGATTTTTCTTCTCATTGTATATTTCCTCCTCTTTATGTTCAGAACGAAGTGCGATCGCCATCTTTAGATTCTGTGTTTAAAAAAGATATGTATTCTCAAGGCTCGACCAGGATCTCATTTTCAAGATGCTTCACCCCCGGCGTTTCTCGGATGAGCTTATCAAGGAGTCTCTTCTGCTCGAAACTCCCGACGATTCCGTGGAGTTCGACCGCTCCGTCCTTCGTATCGACGCTAAGGGCGAGCGTATTCAAAATCGGGTCCTCTATAATTTCGGAGCGGATCTGCTTGGCTAAGATCATATCATCATTCAGCGGTTCGACCGTTTCAATATCGTTGACGACCCCTTTGACTCCGGGCAGATCCGCCGCCACAAACTCCGCGCGGCCTCTCTCAACGTCGGTTAGAACGGATCCTTTCAACGTGACCACGCCGTTCCGGGTGGCGACCTTCACCTTCTGATAGTCGAAACGGGCATCGTTCTGGAGCAGCGCATCGATCCTCCAGGTGATCCATCGATCGGAATATCGATGTTTCGCGGCATCCGCAGCGCTCGCAGGAACGACGGCGGTTCCCATCAAGACAATCCCTAAAAACCATGTCAACATGATTGTGGATCGCATCCAAACCTCCTATTGTCCGAGTCGATTGGCTTCAATATGAAATCGCTCTCCCCCGGGGATTCTTGGATCATCTGGAGGGGGGGTGAGAATGGCGTCTGACGCCTCGTATCCTGGCGCGGTGCGAGGCCAATCGGTTGAGAATGATTGTCCGATCGATTAAATCCCCGCAATAGACGCATCGGGAAAGGGCCAGGATCCCTTCCCCTGTAAAAATTCGTTCATGGACCAACATTCCCTGACATCTTAGGCATCTCATTTAAAGACCCTCCCTGTTTGGTTGTGACGCCGCCTTCTGAAATTTCCATGCAGAAGCCCCCCGAGAAGATGGCCTCCATACGCGTCTTCAGTCCCCTCCACAGGTCCATTGACCCGATCTTCATTTCGCGATCGCGGATTACACCTTCCCGGCGATCTGTCCGGCCGTGGGAACTTCCTGTCTCTTCCTGAATTTCTCGACGAGGCGGCGCGCGGACAAAGAAAACAGCAGGCGAGAAACTCCGCTGAACAAGATGCTGATCCCCACCAGCGTACCGAGCACCCATTCTGTGTCGGACGGCCATGACCTCCAAATGAGAACGGCAAGGATCAAAGTGATGATTCCGTCGAATAACAGCCACCCTGCGCCGGGAACCGGGCTGAGACGGAATGACAGGATCGACTCCAACATTCCTTCGGCGAACAGATAGATCGCAAGTGCCAGCGTCAGCGACGCCAAGCCGGCCATCGGATTAAACAACAGGTAGGCCCCTACGAAACCATATAGAATACCCAGAAGCAGCTCCCAGATCAGTCCGCCTACGCTGCGCATGTGCCAAGCAAAGACCAGATGGGCTACCCCGCTGAAAACAAGCAGCCAGGCAACCCACAGATTCACCGCAATTCCTGCGACCTGAGGGATTGCAATGGCCAGAACCCCCACCACAATCATCATGACGCTGAGTCCCATAGACCATTCCGCCAACTTTTTCTCGATTGTTACTGTTGATCTCTTATCCATGACGGTCCTCCTTTCATTCTTTCTCTGCCTTCCATTAAATTAGGACAAAGCTCCGCACCGGTCAGGGAACACCATCTTCTTCGTTCTTCGAACGATCGTTCCCCTTTTCACTTCCGGATTCGATCCTTCGATGAATGATCGCCCCTTCCTCCCCGGCGACACTCCGAGCCGTCAGATCGACATGATCCCGGTAAAATGAGAAAAGGATCCCCCCATGATCATCCGACCGTTGGAAGCGGCTTAAGTTGTTTTTGAAAAGCCGCTCTGCCTCAAGATCTCGCGCTTCCGGCGCAATCGATAGGCTGCTGTCATCCGAGAGGAGATATACCGATTGCCTGGGATAGACACCGGATTTGGCCGACGGATGAAGGTCTCCGGCCGTCGGCAGAAGCCACACGTAACGCTGAGGCTCACGAATATTCGCAATTTGATCTTCGTCATCTATCTCCAGCGATGCCTCCTCCCCCGAATTGATCAGGTCGACCCCGTTTTCGGCCGCATCTCCGACTATAAAATGGCGTATCGCTCCTTCCTCCGTTTCGACGGACACCCCATTGTCATTTATTCTTTCAACCGCCACAAGAACCGGCCTGCGTCTTTGCGACGCGGAGTCGGCCGCCACCGAAAGTCCCGCGCAAGATATGAATGCAATGGTCCCTAAAATCAGAAAACCCCTGAGCCATCCCTTATTCATTTTGCTCCTCCTTTTTGATCTATTATTGTTGTCACAGTGCAATTCCGAGACCAATAGGATTCCCTCAACGGAGAGGGTGCGATGGATTTCCGATCGTGAATTCTTCGAGAATTTGCGAAATTCTCGCGAAGGAAAGCGATGGGATTTTCAGGAGGAGTATTGCGGCAGGGTCATCGTCCGTGAACGGGGCTTCAGATTCCACAGCGGAGGCGATACGCCCCGGCGGACAGACGGGGCTCTCATTTCCCGGGGGGCGGCCTTTAAATCTCGAAGGAAGGTTGGGGAGATCGTCGCAAGATTCAGACGCCTTCAAAATTTTCAAATCATCATAAAAGGGGGGGGCGATCGATGCGTTATTGGCTATATGGCTTTGAAGCGATGCTTGTTGATTTTCAGCAATTTGATCTTCGATTCCAGCGTAGACGGCGGCATGCCGAGTTGGGTCGCCGCGCCTCTCGGTCCAGACACGCGGCCGTTGGTTTCAGCCAAGACGGTCTCAATGACGGTCTTCTCGTCGTCGGCGCGGTTTGTAAGGGGCCGCTTGTTGTCCGGTTCAGATTGAACGGATTCGCCGCCGAGCCAGCTCTCATCAACCGAGAAGTTCTCCGATTCACAGACAATGATGGAGCGTTCAATCACATTCTGTAACTCGCGAATGTTTCCGGGCCAGGCGTAAGACTGCAACCGCTCCAGGGTCGCTTTGTCGATCGTCCGAAAGGTCCTTCCGCCTCTGCAGGCGTAACAGGCGATGAAGTGCTCGACCAGGGGCGGAATATCTTCCTTCCGATCCCGCAGAGGAGGATTCTCGACGGGAAAGACGTTGAGCCGATAGAAGAGATCGCACCGGAACGCGCCCGCCGCCATGGCCGCTGTTAAATCGCGATGAGTCGCCGCAATCACCCGCGCGTCGACCGGAATCGGCCGCCCCCCTCCGATCCGCTCGAACTCACGCTCTTGCAACACCCGCAGCAATGCAATTTGTGTTTCAGCGGGAAGATCCCCGACTTCATCGAGGAAAAGCGTTCCCCCTTCGGCGAGCTCAAAGCGGCCGATGCGACGCTGCAGCGCGCCCGTAAAAGCGCCTCTCTCATGACCGAACAGCTCAGACGCGATCAACGGCTGCGGAATCGCGGCGCAATTGACGGCAACGAACGGGCGCAAAGCGCGGTGAGACCGCCTGTGAATGGCGCGGGCGACGAGCTCTTTTCCCGTGCCGGTCTCCCCGGTGATCAGCACGGTAGAGTCTGTGGGAGCGACCTTGGAAATCCGGGCAAGCACGGTTCTCAAGGCGGGGGAGTCTCCGACGATCTCCTCGAACGGGAAGGCTCGATCGATCTCCCCTTGCCGTTCGCGGCTCTTTTTTCGACCCTCCCATTCAATCCGGATCGGATCGGGCAAGCCGGGATTCCCTTCGGAGGACCGCAGCGTTCCTCGACGCCAGGCGATCCCCTGTTGAAGCGCATCCAGCAGACTCTCCTCATCAAAAGGTTTGGTCAAGAACTCCAACGCGCCCGCTTTCATCGCCCGGACCGACATCGGAATGTCGCCGTGGCCGGTGAGAAAAATAATCGGGACCTGAACCTCCCTCCTGGTCAACTCCTGCTGCAAATCGAGACCGCTCAATCCGGGGAGATGCACGTCCAACACCAGGCAGCTCGGCGCCTTCACCCAGGGGCGGTCCAAAAACTCTTGCGCCGAACCGAAGGTCTCCACCCTCAACCCGGCGGAGCGAATCAGACTTCCGAGCCCCTCGCGCACAGACGCGTCATCATCCACGACACAGACAGGAGAATCAACCTCGCTGATGACCGCCCCCATTTTATCCCCCTTTCGTTTCATGCCGTCAGAGGCTCAGCGCCGCGTCGATCGCGTTCAGCAACGCCTCCTCGCTGAACGGTTTCAGCAAGTAATCGACCGCGCCGTCCCTGAGGAGCCGCGCCCGTTCTTCCTGATCTCCATGCGCCGTGATGAAGATCACCGGGATCCCGGAATGCCGGGCCGCCAGACGACGCTGAAGATCAAGCCCGCTCATTCCCGGCATGCGCATATCGAGTATCAGGCAATCGGTATTGCGGAGCGCTTCCG
>SCUR01000238.1 GCA_004297235.1 Candidatus Manganitrophaceae bacterium
GTTTACGGAGCCCTGGTCGGGCTGGGATCGGTCGCGTCTCTGCTTGGAAAACCGGATCTGCAGATGGAATTGATCAACGAGGCGGAAGCGTTGCGGGAGCGGTTCGACCGCGATTTCTGGAGCGAAGCGAAGCAGTTCTATGCGCTGGCGCTCGATAAAGACAAGAAGCAATGCGAGGTGATCACCTCCAATCCGGGCCACTGCCTCTGGACCGGGCTCGTGGACGAGCGCAAGGCGAAGAGCATCGCCGACCGGCTGATGAGCCCGGAAATGTTTTGCGGGTGGGGCATCCGGACGGTCGCCGAGGGAGAGGCCCGATACAATCCGATGAGCTATCACAACGGCGGTGTCTGGCCGCATGATAACGCCATCATCTTGGCCGGCTTCAAACGGTACGGATTGAACGATCACGTTCGCCGCGTTGCCACCGGCCTCTTTGAATCGACCCTCTTCCTCGAGAACGGACGGCTGCCGGAGCTCTTCTGCGGTTTTGACCGGACGATCGGTCATGGGCCGACCCCTTACCCGATCGCCTGCAGTCCCCAAGCCTGGTCGGCGGCCTCGATCTTTTCCGTCCTCGGCTCCTTTTTGGGATTGACGGCCGATGCGGTCAACCAGCGCCTCTACTTCACCGACCCCATTCTTCCGAATTGGCTGAAGTGGGTGGAGATCACGAATCTTCAGGTGGGAAACGAGCGGATCGATTTTATCGTCCGGGAGGGGAAAACCGGCGCCCTGATCGAAGTCACCGATAAAACATCAAACGTCGAAATTATTACGAGAAGATAGTTCGGAACGCGGAGTTCGGAATTCGGAGTACGGGGTTCAATCAAAAACAACAATCCCGTCTTTATTCTTTCCACTCCGTACTCGACTTATCCCTTCCTCACCCGTCTTGCCTGCAGCACCCCTTCGACCTTCTCGATGCTCTTTAAAACCTTTTCGAGGTGTTTGGTGTCGGTGATGTCGATGACGAAGTGGAGGGTGGCCTTCTTGTCTTCGGTCGTAATGATTTCAGCTTGACTGATGTTGGCGCCCGCGCCCGCAATCGAAGTGGAGACGGATGCAAGGAGACCGGGGCGATCGAGGGTCAAGACGGAGATGTCGACCGGATGGGTCGCGGCGATCCGCTTGTCCCAATCGACCTCGACCAGCCGGTCTTGGTCGTAATCGAGCTCATCGATATTCGGACAATCGACGGTGTGGATGGAGAGCCCCCGGCCCCGCGTGATGAAGCCGATGATCTGATCCCCGGGAACCGGGTTGCAGCATTTGGAGAGGTGAATCAGGATATCATCCAACCCGCTCACCTTCACCTCGCTCTTGGCTAGGCCGACCTTCTTGATGATCTTATCCTTGAGCCCCTCCTTCATCCGCGGTTCCGGCAAGAGGGGCCTGATCGCATGGTGCGCCGAGACCTTCCCATAGCCGATCGCGACGAAGAGCTCCTCGATCGTCCGGATCCCCTGCTCTTTGAGGCCGGTTAGAATCTGATCCGACTTGAAGACCTCCGCCGGGCTGAGGTTCTCTTTCCGCAGCTCCCGCTCCAGAATTTTCTTTCCGATGTCCAAGCTCCGGGCGCGCTCCTCCTCCTTGATGAGATGCTTGATCTTCGCTTTGGCTTTGGAGGTCTTGACGATCTTGAGCCAGTCTTTGCTCGGCGAATGGGTCGGCGAGGTGAGGATCTCCACGGCATCCCCGCTTTTGAGCTGATACCGGAGCGGGACAATCTTTCCGTTCACCTTCGCCCCGACGCAATGGTTGCCGACCTCCGTATGGATCGCATAAGCGAAATCGATGGGGGTCGCCCCCTTGACCAGCTCTTTCACATCCCCTTTCGGGCTGAAGATGTAGACTACGTCGGTGAAGAGATCGGTCTTGACCGAGTCCATAAATTGCCGCGTATCGGCCAGCTCCTGCTGCCACTCCACCAGCTGCCGCAGCCAGGCGAAGGTCCGCTCGTCTTTCGGATTGAGCGCCCCCCCCTCTTTGTAGGTCCAGTGGGAGGCGATCCCTTCCTCCGCAATCCGATGCATCTCTTCCGTCCGGATCTGAAATTCAACGTGCCTCCCCTCCGGCCCGACGACGGTCGTATGGAGCGACTGATAGAGGTTCGACTTCGGAATCGCGATGTAGTCTTTAAACCGCCCCGGCACCGGACGCCAAAGGCTGTGAATGAGGCCGAGAATCGCATAACAATTCATCTTGGTGTCGGTGATGATCCGAATCCCCATCAGGTCGTAGACCTCTTCAAAGGGGATCGCCCGTTTTTCCATCTTGTGGTAAATCCCGAAGAGATGCTTATAGCGCCCGGTCACTTTGCCGGCGAAGCGGTTCTCCGTCAATTCCTTTTGAACCTTTTCGATGACCGATTGCATATATTTCTCGCGCTCTTCGCGGCCGGTCGTCACTTTTTTAACGAGCGAGAAATAAATATCGGGCTTGATGTAGCGAAGGCAGAGGTCTTCCAGCTCGGACTTGATCCAGCCGATCCCGAGACGGTTCGCCAACGGGGCATAGATCTCAAGGGTCTCCCGGGCGATCCGCTCCTGCTTCTCCGGAGGAAGCGCATCCAAGGTCCGCATGTTGTGGAGCCGGTCCGCCAGCTTAATCAAGATGACGCGGATATCCTCCGCCATTGAGACAATCATCTTCCGGAAGTTCTCGGCCTGTTTCTCCTGATAGTTCCTGAACTCGATCTTGCCGATCTTGGTCACGCCGTCGACCATCGCGGCGATATCCTCACTGAACTCCCGTTTCAGCTCTTCTTTCGTATGGGGCGTATCCTCCACCACATCATGGAGCAAACCGGCCACCACGGAGGGGACATCGAGTTTCAGCTCGGTCAGGATATTGGCGACTTCCAGCGGGTGCTGCAGGAACGGCTCCCCGGATTGGCGGAGCTGTCCCGCGTGCGCCTGCTCGGAAAAGGAGTACGCCTTCCTCAAAAGAGAGACGTCGGCCTGCGGCGCATAGGCATGAATCCGCCCGATGATTTCATCCAGCGTCAGCTTCTTCGGCTGGGGCTCTTTAAAAATCAATCGATTCAACATAGATCAACGACCGGGGGAAGCAAAACGCCCCCCGCCCTCCGAATTCCTTTGAGCTTTAAAAAAATTCTCTCTTCACCCTGCCACCGCCCCCCGTCGGGGGTAAAGGCGAGGTCGACGGTCTCCGCCTCTACAAAGTCGTCCCAACGCACCTCCAGCCGGTTCGACGCGACGACATCGAACGTCCATCCTTTTTTATTCCGCACCTTAAAGCGGACCCGACGATCCGGCTCTCTCCTCAAGGAGAGAGGCGAGAGGTTCCGGGTCAAAAAGACCGGCTCCGGATGGGCCGGGCCGAACGGGGCCAGCGGTTCGAGGACGCGGATCAAATCGAAGGTCACCTCGGCCAGGTCGATCTCGGCATCGATCCGGAGCGCCTCCGCCTCCCGGACCGAGGGGACTTCCGACAACTGATTCATCAGCGCTTCCCGGAAGAGATCGACTCGGTCTTTTCGTATCGTCAGGCCGATCGCTCCGGCATGCCCGCCGAATTTTTCAAGGAGGGTCCGGCAGGCCAGGACCGACCGGTGCAGATCGATCCCCTCAATCGATCGTCCGGAACCTCTCCCGATCCCCTCCGGGGAGAGGGCGATGACGACGGCCGGACGGCGATACCGTTCCACGATGCGAGAGGCGATGATTCCGACGACCCCCGGATGCCACCGCTCCGAGGCAAGGACGAAGAGCGGGAGACGATCGCCTCCGGCCAGGCCGCTTATCTCCCGGTTCGCCTCTTCCCACATCGCCGCCTCGATCTGCCGCCGCTCCCGATTGTACTGTTCAAGCCGTTCCGCCCGCGGGAGCGCTTCCTCCCCGGATCCGGCGGTCAAAAGCGCCACCGCTTCGTTCGCGTGGTAAAGGCGGCCGGCGGCGTTTAGTCGGGGAATCACGCTATAGCAGAGGGTCCGCTCGGTGGCGGCCGCCGGGTCCTCGCCGGCCACCCGGAACAGGCCTGCCAGACCGGGTCTTCTTCCTTCCCGAAGGACCGAGAGCCCCTCCTTGACGAAGAACCGGTTTTCTCCCACCCGCGGCGCCACATCGGCGATCGTCCCCAGCGCGACCAGATCGAGCAACGGATAAAGTCGAAGGGAAGAGAGTCCGAAATTCCGGAAGAGGGCCTCTGCCAGCTTAAACGCCACCCCGACCGAGGAGAGGCCGGAAAAGGGATAGGGCTGCCCCTGAGGAGCGGATGGATTCAGAAAAGCGGCGGCGGGCGGCGGGTCTCCCTCCAGCTGATGGTGATCGACCACGATGATGTCGATCCCCAACGAAGCGGCTTCTCTGATTTCGGCATGCGCGGTCGTTCCGCAGTCGACCGTGATCACCAAGGTCGTCCCCCCGTCCGATACATTCTTGAGAACGGGAAGATGCAAGCCGTACCCTTCTTTGAATCGATCCGGAATATAATCGGCCACGGGGCAACCGAGCAGCCGGAAGGTCTCCACCAAAAGGGCGGTGCCGGTCAGGCCGTCGACGTCGTAATCGCCATAAATGAGAATCTTCTCATTTCTCTCGATCGCCCGGACGATTCGAGAGACCGCCTGCTCCATCTCCTGAAACAAAAAGGGATCGTGCAGAAGGTCGATCGAGGGGTTGAGGAACGAGGGCGCCGAAGCGGCGGAAACACCCCGCTGGATCAGCAGTTGTGCCGTGATCGGATGGATAGAGAGCAGCTCCGACAGAAGTCGCGCCTCCCCGGCGTCGCCGGACCGCATTCTCCAGAGAAGATCCTCTTTTTTTATCGCTGCTTGACTCATGATTATCCCGTAGAAATCGTCTGATTCGACGCTTCCGCCGCGTTATCGGCGCAGGCCGACCACATGCTCTTAATCGTAGAGACAACGGAAGGGATTGTCAAGCGAGGAAACATCGGAACAAAAGGAAAACACAGCAGTTATGAGTAAAATCGTTCAGACAAAAAACTTGGCGACATCGATCTTATATTTGCCCGCGTCGATCACATTCACGATCTCATATTTGAAATGACCCGCTTCGTCTTCTTCGCAGAGATCGATGATCTCGCCTTCGGTCTCATTCCCCGCCGCATCCAGGACCCGTTTCACCTTGGGACGGTCTCCCCGCTCCGGATTCGGGTTGGAGGCATACACCACGCCGATTTCTTTTGTATTCAGCAGGACCAACGTGCCGATCGGGTAAACCCCGATGGCATTTACAAAGAGCTTCATCAAGATCGGGTCGAAGGCCTTCCCGCTCTTGGTCAGCATGAACCGAAGCGCTTTATCGGGAGGAAAGGGAACGCGGTTGTAAACCCGGGAGGAGGTCAGGGCGTCATAACAATCGACGATGCAGATGATCCGGCCGACCAGGCTCAGTTTTCGCTTGGTCGCCAGCTTGGGGTATCCGGAGAGATCATAGTTGAGATGATGTTCAAACGCTCCGATCGTCACCCGGATCGCCGTGTCATCGACCCCCTTGAGGCGGACCAACTCCTTCACCGAGAAGATCGGATGGCGCCGCATGATCTTCCACTCTTCCTCCGTGAAGTCGGAGGGTTTATTCAAGACATCCAACGGAATTCCGAACTTCCCAAGATCATGGAACAGCCCGGCCATCCCCAGCTCGCAAAGCCGATTTTTGGTGTACCCGAGGCGCTGCCCGATCGCCAGGGCTAAGATACAGACGTTGACCGAATGATTGTAGGTGTACTCGTCATGGCTTCGCAGGTTGGTCAATCCGAGAAGGGTCGAATCCTCCTGTAGAAGCAGGTCGACCATCGACTGGACGATCCGCTTGGCCCGCTTCAAGCTGACCGCCTGCCGGAGCTTGACGCTCTCCATCACCTCGCCGACCGCCGTCACGGTATTGAAGTAGGTCTTCTTCGCCAATTCCTTACTGTCTTGGGAAGTCTCCCCGACCTCTTCCTTTTCCTTCTGCTCTTCAAACAGGAGGATCTGGGGATTGGTTAGGGCGGCTTTTTCCAGCTCCTTCTGGAGCCGCTCGAACGGATCGGGAAGGCGCGGATCGAGACAGGCGAAGACGGAGCAGAATTTTCGAATCTCGCCTTCGTTGATTCCGCGGGAAAAAACGATGCTTCCGACCTCCCGCTTCTTCAACTCCTCATTCACCAGCATGAAGTTGGTGAAGATGTCGATGTCGAGCTTCAACTTC
>SCUR01000239.1 GCA_004297235.1 Candidatus Manganitrophaceae bacterium
CCGACGATGTGGGCGTTGGAGAATTTTTTGGCGATCGCAAAACTGAGGATGCCGGTGCCGCAGGCAAGATCGAGGATTTTTTGAGAGGAGGGGGGAATTTTGGAGAGGATTTTTTTCTTCCAGAGCCGGTCGATCCAGAAGGTCGAATGATCGACCACCTGATCGTAGCTTGCGCCGGTCTTTTCGAAGAATTGTTCCGCCCAGGCGCGCTTTTCTTCCAGGCTCGGAGGGACCAAGGGTTAGCCCTTCAACAGATCTTCCACCGTGTAGAGACTCTCGACCTCGAAGCCGAGCTTTTCCAGATACTCGCGTCCCCCTTCTTTCCGGTCGACCAGCGCGATCACCTTCACGACGTCGCAGCCGGCCTCTTGGAGAATCCGGATGGTGCGCTCGGTGGCGCGTCCGCTGGTGAGGACATCATCGACCACGACGACCTTGGTTTCCCGGCCGACGCTTCCCTCGATGTAGCTCTGATTGCCGTAGCCCTTCGGTTCCTTTCGAATGATGAAAGCCGAGACGGGAGCGCCGCTTTCGTAGCTGAGGACTGCGACGGCGGTGGCGATCGGGTCGGCGCCGAGGGTCATCCCGCCGATGGCATCGATCTCCAGATCGGCGATCCGGTCGAGAATCAACAATCCGACCCAGGTGGCCCCTTCGGGATCGAGCGTCACCTTCTTGCAATCGATATAGAAGTGGCTCTTTCGTCCCGACGAGAGAACGAAGGTCGGCTCGCTGCTGTAGACAAACGAATCGCGAAGTTTTTTGAGGAGTTGCTGGCGGAGGGCCGCGCGTTCCCGGTCATTCATTGCATTCCATCATACAGGCAAGGCGGTCTAAAAGCAACGGGTTTTCAATCAAAGAGCGCGAGAAAGGCGGGATTTTAAACGAGAAGAGGTTCACACCTGTGGAAACCGGAAAGAGCGGGCCGAATGTCCATCCGCCGATGCCTTATGCGACCCTTCGGAATCGCTCTTCGCCGGTTTGCTTCTTCTCTTCCACGCCGATCCCGTATCGGTAGACCAACTCTCCGCCCAGCCATCCCTGAAGACCGATCAAGAGGACGCCGACCAGATTCAAGATGACGACCCCCCACGGCTTCTGGTTCTCCGCGATGACCCCCCAGTCGCGAAGGAGCAGATTGGCGAAGTAGAGAATCGCCAAGGTAACGCCGATTCCCATGTGGTATGTCGCGACCTGGCGGGCTTCGGTATTCGGGGGGAGGGTGAGGTAGTCGAGAAAGCCCGGCAGGGCGGCGGCGACGTTCCCGACCAGCCCGATCAGAATCGTCCAGTACGCCATTCGAAACCAAAACGGAGCGCCGGTGGAGAGGTAAACGAGATCGAAAATGAACGAGGTTATATAGAGGCCGATGGGAAAGACGACGAGCATCGGATGGATCGGATGGCCTAAAATTTTCGCGCGGCTCGGTTGCATAAGCTCCTCCTGAACAAAGTGTGACTTCTCTAAATGTAACATCTGGAAAAATGAAGGCGCAATGACCCGAAAGAGGAAGAGGTCCTACTCCTTTCGGATGAGGATGGGTTTTTACTCTTCTTGTAAACCGCCGCTCTCTTTTTCCACTCCGATGGGGAGTTTTCATTTAGGCAGGTCCCCTTGACGACGCCCCGATTCAGGTATAGGATCAAGGGGGTGTCCACTCGTTGAGTCGCTTCAGCTCCCGCGCGTTTTCTTGTGGGTCTTTCAAATGAAAGCAGGTCTCTCCACACTGCTGACCTTTTTGGGGATGGCGGCCCTTTTCGGCTGCGAAGCCCCCCGCCCCGAGCCGCTCCGGATCGGATATATCGACTGGCCCGGCTATGAAATTCTCTACCTTGCCCAGCAAAAGTCGTTTCTACAACAGGAAAAGGCGCCGGTTCTTCTGAAAGATTTCACCTCCTTCAGCGATCTGCTCAAGGCGCTCCAAGTGGGGCGGCTCGACGGGGCGGCGATGTCGATCAACGAGATGCTCCTCTCCCGGCTCGGGAAAGATTATCGCGTGGTCTTTGTCCTCGATGTGTCCCACGGGGCCGACGGCATCGTCGGACAGCAGCCGATCCGATCGTTCAAAGAGCTCAAGCGGAAGCGGATCGGGGTGGAGCTCAAAGGACTCGGCGGGTACGTCTTGACGCGCGCTTTGCAAAAGGCCGGCATGGACGCATCAGAGATTACTCGGATCAATATGACCGCGACGATTGAAGCCTATAGCGCCTTCATGGATAAAGAAGTCGATGCCGTCGTCACGTTCGAACCGGTCTTAAGCCGGCTGATCGCCGAACAGCGGGGGAACCTTCTTTTTACGAGCCGCGAGATCCCGGATGAAATTATCAATGTGCTGATCTTTCACGTGGACGCCTTAAAAAACCGACGCCAGGATTGCCTAAAAGTATTGCAGGGCTACCTCAAGGCGCGCGAATTTTGGAAGAAGGAGCCGGAGGACGCCGTCAACATCATGGCCCGCCGCGAGCGGATTCCTCCCGATTATTTTAGAACGAGCCTGAACGGGCTTCTCATCCCCGATCTCTCCACCAATCTGACCTACTTCGGCCTGGCCGACACGGAGAACTACTTTCTGGAGACATTGAGAAACTTCCAGGGCTTCATGGAAGAGAACCGCCTTCCTTATGAGCCGGTCTATTTTGAAAACCTCCTGACCGATTTGAAAGGGGTGAAAGGATGACGGAGCACTCCAGCCGGCGCCGAAGAAGGCTCTCCGTCTCCGCCAAAGTCGCTCTGCTGACCTTGTTCGGCGGGATTCTCTTTGCCTTCATCATCGCCGGGGTCTCCTACTGGATGCAGCGCACGGACGACACCCGAGATCTGCAGACGCGCGCGCAACAGACGAGCGATCAGCTCAGTTATATCGTGGAGGTCCTTCTCAACAAGGGAGATCTGAACTCGGTCCAGCGGATTGTCGAGAACATCACCACCGACCGGGGCATTTTTTTCATCGCCATCGTCGATGCCGATCTGAAGGTCCTCGCCTCCAGCGAGCACGATCTCCTGGGCGTTTCGATCTCCGAGTACCGGGAGAATCCACAGCTTTATAAAGAATTCAAACGGGTGATCACCTATGGCAAGACGGAGTTCATCCATCATCCCCACCGAGGTCATTTCGAGATCGTTGCCCCCCTCACCCTCTCGAATTCGTCCCAGACGCAGCCGTTTGTTTCGGGGGCGGTGACCGTGGCGTTTAAAGACGACCCGCTGATCTGGAACCCGCAGGAAAACTTCTGGAGGCACCTCCAGCTCGCGCTGGCGATGACCACCGTTGCCATCCTCCTTCTTTATGTGCTCCTGCGCCGATGGGTGACCGCTCCGCTGGAGCGGTTGACGCGGGCTTCGGAGCGGTTGGGTTCCGGGGAGCTGGGGATCCAAATCCCGGTCTCGTCCTCAAACGAGATCGGAAAGCTGACGGAGACGTTTAATGGGATGTCGGCCTCCTTGGCCGCCCAACGTCGGGCGCTTCAGGCTTCCGAGGAGCGCTACCTTCGTATTTTCAATTCCTCTCCCTTGTGTCTGGTAGTGGTCGATGCGGCCGGAACGATCGTCGATGTAAACGCCACCTTCCTGGCCGAGATGGCCGAGGGGTCGAAGCGGGAAGCGTGGGTCGGAAAGCCGGTGAAGGAGGTCCCCTTCATCAAAGCGGGGAATCTAAGCGGAGAGGTCCAGAAGCTGTTGGCGTCGGCAACGCTGGTGGAGCGCTGGAAGGTGGGAGCCTCCTTTCCGGGAAAGGGGCGCCGCTCCATCTTCAATTTTACCGGGATACCCCTCTTCGACAGCGAGCAGAAGATGTCGGGGGCCGTCTTCGCCGCAAAGGACATCACGACGGAGCAGACGCTGGAGGCGCAGCTCGTTCAATCGCAAAAAATGGAGAGCTTGGGGGTGCTGGCGGGCGGGGTCGCGCATGACTTCAATAATATCCTCACCGGCATCCTCGGATATGCCTCTTTGTTGAAGCTGAAGATGTCCCCCGACGATCCGAACATGATGCCGGTGGACGTGATCGAAAAATCGGGTCTCCGGGCGCGCGCGCTGATTCAGCAATTGATGGGCTTTGCCCGCCGGACGGGGGCGATCCAAGTGCCGGTCGGCGTCAATAACTTGATCTTGGAAGTGGTCCCGCTTCTGGAGAGAGGGGTGGGACAGGGGGTGGCCATCCGAACCGAGCTCGATCCGACCGCTCCGAAGATCATGGCCGACAGCGGCCAGATTCACCAGGCGCTGATGAATCTCTGCATCAATGCCAAAGACGCCCTTCCCCCGAAAGGGGGGACGATTTGGCTCAAAACGCGAACAGCGCGATTACCGGCGCGCGCCGACCCCGATCGAAAAGAAGAGTGGGTGGAGGTGATCATTGAAGATACGGGAAGCGGCATCCCTCCCGAGATCCTTCCCCGCATTTTTGATCCCTTCTTCACGACCAAGGAGGTGGGGAAGGGGACCGGCCTCGGCCTCTCGGTCACCTACGGCATCGTCAAGGAGCATGGGGGGGAGCTGACGGTTCACTCGGAAGTGGGAAAGGGGACGATCTTTACCCTTCTTTTTCCGAAGACCCAGGAAATATCCGATCGAAAAGAGGCGGCGGGACCGGAGATTTCCCTGCGAGGAGAGTCTCGGCAAATCCTTCTGGTCGACGATGAGAAGAGCCTGCTCGAGCTGGGAAGAAAGGTCCTGGAGGAGCGAGCCTTCCGGGTCCTTACCGCCGGAACCGGGGAGGAGGCGATCGAGGTCTATCGAAAAGAGGGAGAGAAGATTCGCCTGATCGTTCTCGATCTGCTGATGCCGGGCCTGGGAGGCTGGCAGACCTATGCGCGGCTGCGAGAGATCAACCCGAAGGTCCGGGTGCTGTTCACCAGCGGCTATGGCGGAACGCAGGAGATTGAAGAGAATCTCGGCAAACAGCCGTACCTCAAGAAACCGTATCGCATCCAGGAGCTCCTGTCGGCGATTCAAAAAACGCTCGAATGAAATTCAATAAAGAGTCAAGAGTAAGAAACGGATGGGGTCGCCTCCTCATTCCTCATTTTCAGATTCCGCATTGTCCCGATCCTTCCATTTGACATCGTTCGACCGCGATGCCAGAATAGCCGAAACCAGACGCAGAGAGAAAATTTATAGATCATGATTTCGTCCAGAAACCACGCACCCTCCCGTTCGAAACGCCGGGTTCTACTCCTTACCCCGCCTTTCACCCAGCTGAATACCCCCTATCCGGCGACCGCCTATCTGACCGGGTTTCTCCGCGCCCAGGGCTGTTGCGTTTTTCAGGCCGATCTGGGAATCGAGACGATCCTGGCCCTCTTTTCGCGTCCGGGACTCGGCCGTCTCTTTCAGGCGGTCCGATCGATCGAAGATCCCCATCCTGCGGTGGTCCGCACGCTCCTGTTGGAGGAGCGTTATCTCGACACGATCGATCCGGTTGTCCGGTTCCTTCAAGGAGAAAACCTCTCGCTGGCAACGCAGATCTGCCGGCGCCGATTTCTCCCGGAAGGGCCGCGCTTCGCCGCGCTGGAGGAAGATCAGTGGGCCTTCGGAAGTCTGGGAACCGCCGATCGGGCGAAACACCTTGCGAGCCTCTATCTCGACGACCTGACCGATCTGATTCGGGAGACGGTCGCTCCTCACTTCGGTCTCAGCCGCTATGCCGAGCGGCTTGCAACCTCGGCGACCTCGTACGACGCCATCCATGAAGCGCTTAAAGAAACACCCGGCTTGATCGATCGGATGATGGAGGAGGCGCTCCGGCCGCACCTGGAAGCGCATCGGCCCGACCTGGTCGGGATCACGGTCCCTTTTCCCGGAAATCTCTACGGCGCGCTTCGGGCGGCGCTCTCGATCCGCCAGTGGGACCCCCGTGTCAAGGTCGCCCTCGGCGGCGGCTACGCGAACACCGAGCTGCGCGACCTCTCCGAGCCGCGCCTCTTCGACATCGTCGATTATGTCACCCTCGATGCCGGGGAGCGCCCCCTCCTCTGTCTGCTGGAGCAGTTGGATCGTCGTCGATCGCCCGAGCAGCTCTGCCGGACCTTTCTTCGAAAGGAGGGAGAGGTCCGCTTCTTCAACGGCGCCCCGGAGGGGGATATCCCTTTCGAGGAGATCGGCACCCCGACCTACGACGGCCTCCCGCTTCGCCGTTATATCTCTCTCGTCGAGATGCTCAACCCGATGCATCGTCTCTGGTCCGACGGGCGCTGGAACAAGCTGACGGTGGCGCACGGCTGCTACTGGCGCAAGTGCTCTTTCTGCGATATCGGTCTCGACTACATCCGCCGCTACGAGCCGGCCCCGGCGACGCTGCTGGCCGACCGGATCGACGCCCTGGTCGAGGAGACCGGCGAGAGCGGGTTCCATTTTGTCGATGAGGCGGCCCCGCCGTCGCGTCTGGCCGATCTGGCGCTGGAACTGCTCGATCGGGGCCGGTCGATCTCCTGGTGGGGAAATATCCGGTTCGAAGAGGCGTTCACGCCCGATCTCTGCCGGCTGCTGGCCGCCTCCGGCTGCATCGCCGTCACCGGCGGAATGGAGGTCGCCTCCGATCGTCTCCTCGCGCTGATGGAAAAAGGGATCACCGTCGCCCAGGTCGCCCGCGTCGCCCATGCTTTCACCCGGGCCGGAATCCTGGTGCATGCCTATCTGATGTACGGCTTTCCGACCGAAACGGCCAAGGAGACGATCGAGAGTCTGGAGCGGGTGCGGCAGCTCTTCGCGGCGGGGGTGATCCAATCGGCCTTCTGGCATCGCTTCACCGCCACCCGCCACAGTCCGGTCGGACTCCACCCCGATACGTATGGGGTCACGATCGCCGGACCCGCGGCCGGCCCGTTCGCGAACAACGACCTCATCCATCTCGATCCGACCGGGTACGATCCGGCTCCCTTCGGGCCGGGGTTGGCGAAGGCGATCTACAATTACATGCACGGCGTCGGCCTGGAGAGCGATCTTCGGAGCTGGTTCGATCTTCCGGTCCCAAAGCCGAAGGTTCCCCCCGATTTAATCGCGCAGGCGCTCGGCGCCGCGCCCGCTTTTCGGGAAGATCTCGAACGGAGGGTCGTCTGGCTCGGCGGCGCGCCGCTGGTCCGGCCGCTCCGGACAAAGAAGGGGGCCGATCCGCTCTGCGTCGTCTTTCCCGGATGGGAAGAAGATGGGGAGATTCGGCTCGAAGCGTCGGTCGCCGAATGGTGCCGAGATCTCCTTGAGCGGTCCCGTCCCCGCGGAAGAAAGGGGGCTCCGCTCCTCCGGCTTGCCGAAGCGGGGGAGCGTTATCCCGCTTCGGCAAGCCGTCCCTTTCCCCATTTCCTGCATAGTCGACCCTGGCAGACCCTTCGCTCCGCCGGGCTTCTTCTGGTTTGATTCGGCTCCCTCCCTCTTCCGGGTCATGTCGGACTTCTTCTTCGGAGGGATTGTTCCGGCGCCTTCCTTTTCTTACGATGGTAGTATCTCCGGATCGACCGGATGGAAGGAGAAGAGCCATGAAAGCGACCGAGCTGCTTCGAGAAGATCACGAGACCCTCAGAGAGCTATTTGAAAGGCTTAAATTGTCACGAGACCGAGAGGAGCTTCTCCCGACCGTTGAGAAAGAGATCAGGATTCACTCCCAGGTGGAAGAGACGCTTTTCTATCCGGCGGTCCGGGAGGTGGACGGCGCGTGGGTCGATGCCGCGCTCGACGCCCATCAGCAGGTCGAGGAGCTCCTCGAGGATTTGATCGACGCGGTCGAGGAAGAAGAGGAGTTCGAGCGGATCGTGGTCGATTTGGAAACGCATCTGAACGTGCATATGGATGAGGAAGAGGGAAGGATCTTTCCTCAGGTCGACGAGCGGTTGGAAGAGCAGTTGGATGAACTCGGCTCTCAAATCAGCCAGATGAGGAGCGAGCTGGAGGAGGAATGGAGAGAGGCGGCCTAGCAGGGCAGGAGCAGGTCTTAAGGATTCCCTGCTCGGTCGGAAGGGCGGCTTGATCAACGATGAAAGCGAATGACAAGGAGAAGACGCTATGAAAGCGACAGAGCTGCTTAAAAAAGACCACGACAGGGTTAAAAATCTGTTTAAAGAAATAAAGTCGGCCGGCGGCGATCGAAAAGAAGAGATCCTCGCAACCATTGCGGAGGAGCTTCGTATTCATTCCGATCTTGAAGAAAAGATCTTCTATCCCGCAGTGAAATCGATCGACCCCGATGAGATCATCCGGTTCCAGGAGGCGCATCACGATATTGAAGAGGTGCTGGTGGACCTGGAAGATTTGACCGCCGAAGATGAGGAATTCGATCAACGGGTGAAAGAGCTTGAACAGGATGTCATCGATCATCTCTCCGAGGAGGAGGGAGACCTGTTTCCCAAGGCCGAAGAGCAGTTAAAGGATCGACTCACCCCACTCGGGTCCGAGCTGAGCAACCTGAAGAAAGAGCTCTCCGGCGGAAGAAAAGCGGC
>SCUR01000240.1 GCA_004297235.1 Candidatus Manganitrophaceae bacterium
CCGTGATGTGTCGAAAATGTCTTTTATCTGCCCGATCATTTCTTTGGCTTTCATCGGATCTCGCCGAAGCTCCTTTAGAAGTTTCAAATGCCCCTCCGTTAAGCGATTGACGTGCCAGAGGAGACCGGCTTTCGACAGTTCTTTGGCATGCGACACAAACGAGATATATGCCTGAGAGAGAATCTGATTCCTTTTCGTGAGGAGTTGATTCTTCTTTCTGATCTCTTTGGATCGTTTTTGAATTTCCGCCATTTTGGATTCGGCCGAGTCGGTTTGTTCGGTTCTCTCCTGAGACCGGTTCCCGGAAAGCGATTCGCGTCTTCCATCCGTCTCGTCCGCATATCGCCCCTTGGAAACCTTCTCAATGGTTTTTCGAATATCTTCCTGCGGAAGCTGGGAAGCATCCGCTAAGTAGCGGAGTATCTCCTTTCGTTCGACTTCATCCGAGAAATAGGGCCATAAAGAGGCGACCTCCTGGAATCCCCGATCACGGTCGAGGGTGTTCTTCAGATCGTACTGATCCCTCATCGCCAGGACCAGCCACGGCCCCGCCTTCACCGGATACCGGATCACTTTTTTGATCACCTCGGCTCCAAGCTTGACGATCAGCTCATCCGGGTCTTTGATCGTCCGGGTCCCGTCATTCGGATCGGGCGCCGTAATCTCGGTAACGTATAACGCGAACCTCGGATGTTTCTGGATGAGATATCGAATGAGCGGCGGGACCGCTTTCTTCCCCGGTGGGTCACTGTCCAATAAAACGATGAGCCGCTGAAACCGTGTCGCCTCCAGCGCCTGTCCGAATCCTTCTTTTAACGTCGTGCCCCCGAGGGAGGCTGTGTTTTGAAGCCCCTGCGATAACATCTGAAGGCAATCGAGGATTCCCTCCACAAGGACCAGAGACCCATCTTCGGGGACCCACCTTTTGGCATAATAAAGGTTGTAAGGAGAATCGACATGAAAGTTGATGCTGCTTTTATACTTCGGATGATCGTCTTCCTCTCCCGGCTTTAAACTCTTCAGGCGGGCACTCGTGGCCCCGGCGACGAAAGCGGCCAGAGTTCCGTTGAAAGCGCGCCAGCCAAAGAGAATCTCGTAGAATGTTCCATACCCTTTCGTGAGGATCCCTGAATTTTTAATTTCCTCATAACTGAACCCCTTTTTCTTCAGAATCCCGGTGAGTCTGGAACGATTACCGATAAAACCGACATCGTGCGCCTTCAATACTTCTGAAGAAAGATGTCTCTCATGCGTCAGGTATTCCCATGCCTCCTTCGCCTCCGGAAGATTCCAATCCTGTTTCGCCTGCGCCATGATCTCTTCGCGAATATCCCGCTTGGATGATCGTAAAAGAGGGAGCGGATACCCCGCTTCCCGCGCCATTTCTTCCAGGGCGGCGCGCTTATCGCAGCCTCTGAGTTTGCAGAGGAAATCGAAGATGTCTCCACCGGTTTTCCCGGGGCATTGGAAACAATTGAAGAGCTGTTTGTCAGGGGTGATGGAGAAGCAGCCATGCCCCCCGCAGAAAGGACATTGAGGAAGGGAGTAATTCTTTCCTGATCTTCGCGCGGCCTGCGACGTCCATTTCTCGATCAGGCCGACAATATCGACTCTTCTTTTCACCTCCTCAAACGCATTAACACCCCCTTCTTTCATGGTTGGACCTCCTTCGTTTAACCTACCATCCGACAATCTCCCCTCCACCCGGAGCGCCAGGCGGCATGGATGACGGATTGGAGGAGGGTAAAATATCGGGCCCGGGTAAATCGAGGTCTTTATAAGAGGGAGGCGTGAGGGATTCCGTATTGGGCCGATACGCCTCCACCGGCAGTCCTCTTCTACGCTTGAATACCCAATCCCTATAGGAGGATACGAGTTTGACCCAAATCGGGCGTAACCCTCCGATGTGAAGAAGCGCAGCACCGAGGGACATATTATAAATCTCATCGACCGTCAACACCTGCCTTTCCAGATACGCCGTGGTGGTGACCCTCCCTCCCCTGAACGATCGGGCCACGCGCTTGTCCGGAACCAGACCTTTCCCGGAGAGGTCCGAAATGCGATCGCACGTGATCAGATCGCACCCTTGTAAACAGACCTCGGTCTTCGTATTCACCGCGATCGAGACGACTTCGTGCGGCTTATAGCGGGTCATCTGCCCTTCCGCCTGAAGGTAGGTGACGATGCCGACCCGGGCCGATCTCGCCGTATTCGCAAAATCGGCCAGGTCCGGCAGATGGAGGGCGTAGAACTCATCGAGGTAAACAAAGAGCGGCAATCCATCCCCCCTTGTCCGGACCGGCCGCTCATAGACTTTCAGCATCATGGCGCGAAGCAGAAGCGATGCCGCCAGGCGAGCCTTCGGGTTGCTGTGCGGGCTTGCGATAATCAATAGCGTCGGCTCTCGGAAAAGAAGGCCGAGATCCAGATCGGACCGCGAGAAGGCGGCGGCGATCATCTGATCTGAAAATAAATCGAGCTTGTTGAGAATCCCGCTGAGAATGTCCGACAATCGCTGCTTATTCTGAAATGCATTCGGAAATTCGGATTGAAGCGCCGGATCGCGACAATAAGTGACCGCCGCTTCCAAGGCCGGGACCCCTCGCAGGGCCAGCTGATATACCATCGGCAGGCTGCACTGTTTCGGATCCTGATAGCCCTTCACCAATTCACACATCATGCGAAAGAGCCGACGCTCCTGAAGATCGAACCAGATCGAGGTGTCATTCGCATCGGTGTTCCGCTTTCCATACACGGCCTCCTCGATTTGGGCCAGCGTCTGATCGCTCGCCGCGGCGAGCGGTTCAAACCCGGGACAGTCCGGATGATAGGGATCGAAAAGAATGACCTTTTTGCCCTTGGCGCTCCAGGCGCCTCCAATGGTCTTAAAGGCTTCGGGCGATTTGACGTCGAGGACCACGGCGGAGCAATTGCCCGAAGCGTCTTCGATCAGCTGCGGGAACATGAATCCATCCGTCTTCCCGGTGCCGGCGCGGCCCTGGATCCGGATATGCTCGAACCGGTCTTTCTCGGGCAGGGAGAGTGTCACGGGAAGAATGATTCTCTTTCTTCCCAAGATAAATCGGTTTTTGTCCAGTTCGTTGAAGAAGAATTCCAGGAGCAATCCATAAATAAAAAGCGCTCCCACCATCGACCCGGCGAAGATGATGATCATCTGATCGGGATGCGCAAATGCCGAGAGTCCGACCCGGTAGAAGCGCCATGAGGATACAATCGTCAACAGACCCGAATAGATCATGACGACTGCGTAGACTGAGAGAGGAAAGCGGGCCCAATTCCCGAGATACCGGAGGATTTCCCATGTGGTCGCAAGTCGACCGGTCCCCTTTCCTTTTGGTTTTTTCTTGGCTCCCGCTACAAGCACAAAAAGAACAAGAAAACCGACTATCAGAAACAAATATCGGTCTGTGAACGATTGAACGTTCCGAATCGATTCAAGGGGGTTCATTGAAACTCCTTCGATTATCGCTTTTCAGCTCCGGGCACACTTGAGATGCGCCGACCGGCAAGCCTGTTCCCATTGCAACACCCTTCTTTTTTCATCTTCACTGGATGGCAGCAGTTTC
>SCUR01000241.1 GCA_004297235.1 Candidatus Manganitrophaceae bacterium
CTTCCGATCTTCCAGCCTCCCCAGGGCGACCAGGACCACGGCGCAGTTGTAATGGGCTTCCCAGAAGTTTTTATCTATCCCTGAGGCGGCCGTGAAACTGACGAAGGCCTCGAAAAACTTTCCCTCCCTGTACTGTTGAATCCCCTGGTTGTTTGTGAAGGCCGCGCTCCTCGAGATCCCTTCCATCTCCGTAACGGTCAGTGGCTGCAGATCCACGACATAGCCGCTTAAGAAAAAAGAGAGGACGAGAAGGGACAGAAAGCCGACCTTCTTGATCCATTTTATCTTCATCAAAGTCACCTCCTCCCTCTCCTCTGTCGGAGATTCTTTATCTTCTTTAGCTATTATTTTGCGGCGCCCCGATGTGAGGTTACAATCCCCCAAACGGGGCATTCGTCTTCTCTCCCTCCCTTCTCTGTGTCATGGTCGGTCAAAGGAGAGTGGATCAGATCAGCCGTCCATTGGACTTCCTATCAAAAAAAGGAATCGAAGTGCTCCAGGCTGAGGTGACCCGGATCGATCCGGGGAAGAAAACCGTCGTCGCGGGAGAGCAAACACTCTCCTATGACGATCTCATCATTAGTCTGGGGGCCGATCTCGCTCCGGAGTCTGTCCCGGGGTTGAAGGAGGAAGCGCACATTTTTTATGAGCCTTCCGGCGCGCAAGGGCTCTTGGAAGCGGCTCGCGCCTTCTCGGGAGGCCGAGTGGTTCTCCTGGTGGCCGCAACCCATTTAAATGTCCGGCGGCCCCTTATGAGGCGGCGATGCTCCTCGATGATTATTTCAAAAAGAAGGGCCTTCAGAAGAAGTGTGAGATCGCGATCTACACCCCCGAGCCGCTTCCGATGCCGGTGGCCGGACCGGTTGTCGGAAATGCCGTGAGACGGATGATCGAGGAACGAGGAGTGGCCTTTCACCCAGGGATGAAGATTGCCTCGATCAATGCGTCGTCCAAAGAGTTGGTTTTTGAGAGCGGACAGCGGGCCCGGTACAATCTCCTCGTCGCCGTTCCTCCCCACCGGGTCCCCCGTGTTGTGAAGGAGGCCGGTTTGTCCGACGAGACCGGATGGATCCCCGTCGATGCGCGGACGCTCAAGACGCAATACGAAGGGGTCTATGCCATCGGAGATAACACCACGATCCTGCTCTCGGCCGGAAAGCCGCTTCCCAAGGCCGGGGTCTTTGCGCATTACCAGGCGGAAGTGGTGGCGAAAAATATCGCGGTGGAGATCGAAGGAATCTGGCCCTCTCATCTCTTCAATGGGCGGGGGTATTGTTTCTTAGAGATGGGGGACGGCCGGGCCGGATTTGCCAGCGGGGAATTCTTCGCGACGCCTGAACCTCGGATGACAATGCGAAGACCCGCTTTCTACTGGCACTGGGGAAAGGTCCTCTTTGAGCGCTGGTGGCTGAGGCATTGGTTTGAGTGGAGGGGCAGAAATCAATGACCTGGACGGATGCCCTCTTTGAAACCAAGGCTGAAGTGTTGACCGGGTTCATCACGGCTTCGATCATTACGAGAATCGCAACGAACGGGCTGTGGCTGCGTAAGAGAAGTAAGCCCAGGAAAGATCAGGCGTTGACCCTGCCACGCGTCTCGCGCATGCGAAACGCGACCACGACGCCCGAGGCAAACGTCACCGCCGCGACCAGCCAGATCGCCGCATGCAGACCGAGCGCATCCGCCGTCACCCCGGCCAGCAGGGCCCCGACGGCATAGCCGAGGTCGCGCCAGAGACGGTAGACCCCGACAGACGAGGCGCGCCAGGCCGGGTGCGCGACGTCGCCGATGGCGGCCAGCAGCGTCGGATAAACC
>SCUR01000024.1 GCA_004297235.1 Candidatus Manganitrophaceae bacterium
GCCCTGGGATTTGACCTTCTCGGCGGGAGTGCAGTACGACAGCAACGTCATTTTAGAACCGACCCGGACGATTCCCTCCACCCCGCAGACGATTACTGAAAAGAGCGATTTGGTCGGGCTCGTCTTCCTCCGGGGCCGTTACCAGTGGCTCTCCACCCCCGAGTGGACCGGCCGGGCCGAATACAGCTTCTACCAGAATCTCCACAAGGACGATCAGCTGAACGACTTCAACATCCAGAGCCACACGGTGAATCTGAGCGGAGGAAGACGCTTCAGCCACGCGGAGCTTCTTCTGCAATATGAATTACAGTTCGCGACGCTGGGGGGAGACCGTTATCTGCTGCGGCAGGGGGTCGGTCCCCGTTTCGTCCTGGAGACGACCCGGCGGAACATCACTGAGTTTTTGTATCAGTTCGGCGCGAAGAACTTCTACGACATCGAACCGCTCTTCCCGAGCAATTCGGACCGGAATGTCCACACCCACAAAGCCGGCTTCACACACTACTTTCTTTTCGGACCCAAGGGAAACCTTCACGCCGGTTATTATTTCGAGCGGGAAACGGCCGGAGACTCCCCCGCCGAGGACGACTGGACGTTCAACGGCCATCGCCTGGCCGCCGGGGCGGTGCTTCCCCCCTGGCAGAAGTGGACCCTGGCGCTCGACACCGAGTACGTGTTGCGCCGGTTTACCCATCCGAACGAGCAGCCGCCCGGCGAGAAGCGGAAGGATGACGACTGGCTCACGATCGTGACCCTCTCCAGGGAGATCACAAAACAGGTCGACTTCGCGCTTCAATTCCTTCACCAGCAGAACAGCTCGAACATCACCCTGTTTGAATACGACCGGAACATCTACGGCGGGATTGTGACGGTGCGATTTTAGCGAAGAACCGGGCGCTCAGTCGGTGATCTGATGGCGTTTGAGCTTCTCGTAGAGGGTGGAGAGTGCGATTCCCAGGACCTGAGCGGCGGCTTTTTTGTCTCCCCGGTGCGCCTTGAGCGTTCGTTGAATGACCTGTTTCTCGATCTCTTCCAACGATCCGGTCGGCGGGGAGGCCTTCTGCTCCTCCCAGGACATCGGCTGGCCCGCTCGGTCGGAGGCCTGGAGGAAGAGAAGGTCTTCGGGCCGGAGGGTGTTTCCCTCCATCATCACGACGGCCCGCTCGATGACGTTTCGAAGCTCCCGGACATTGCCGGGCCAGGCGTGCGCCGTCATTTTCTCGATCGCCTCCGGCGACACCTGAATCGATTTTCCCCGGAGAAAATGCTCGACCAGGAGCGGGATGTCTTCCTTTCGCTCCCGGAGCGGCGGAAGAAAGATCGGCAACACATAAAGCCGGAAGTAGAGATCTTGACGGAAGCGCCCCGCCAGCACCTCCTGATCGAGCCAACGATTGGTCGCGGCGATGATCCGGAAATCGGACCGGAGGACTTCATTGCCGCCGACCCGTTTGAAGGTCCGCTCTTCCAGCACCCGCAGCAGCTTCGGCTGCATTTCGATCGGCAGCTCTCCGATCTCATCGAGAAAAACGGTGCCGCCGCGCGCCAGCTCGAAGGCCCCCTTCCGCTGGGAGATCGCCGTCGTAAAGGCCCCTTTTTCGTGGCCGAAGAGCTCCGATTCGATCAGCTCTTTGGGAATGGCGCTGCAGTCGAGGGTGATGAAGGGGCCTTGCGCCCGGGGGCTCAGGCGATGGATCTCCTGCGCCACCAGCTCTTTTCCGCAGCCGGTCTCGGCCTGGACCAGAACGGCGACCTCCCCCTTCGCCCCCCGCTGGATCATCCGAAAAACCTCCTGCATCTTCGGGCTCTGTCCGATGAGGCGTCCGAGAGCGGGGGGGGCGATCGGCTCGGTCGGCTCCTCCGGCTGAATCTTCAACCGGGTTTGGCCGATCTGGATCTCCGATCCGATCTCGGCGATGGAGCTTTGAATCCGCTGTCCGTTGATCCGCGTTCCGTTCGTGCTCCCCAGATCACGGACCTGGATCGTCGAAGGGGTCGCTTCAATTTCGAGATGGAGGCTGGACACCGACGGATCGGAGAGGACCACATCGTTTCGGCCGGCCCGGCCGATCCGGAGCACCCCTTCGGAGAAGGGAAACACTTTTCCCTGATCGGGCCCCGCCACAATCATGATCTGGCAGCGAACCTTCGCCTCCTTCGGCCGGGCCGCCGCGGGAAGATCGAGGGTCGGCTCCCGGGTCATCGTCTCGGTGAACGGCTCCTCATTTTCGTGCAGCTCGAAGATAAGGCGATAGGAGCCGATCCGGACGACATCTCCGTGGCGAAGCGGCGCCTCGGTGACGGTCTGATGATTTACGTCGATCCCCCGGCCGCTCTTGTCCTCGACGATGAATTTTTTCCCGTCCTGACGGAGGAAAGCATGCTGGCGGGAGACTTCCGGCTGCGGGAGGACGATGTGGTTCTCATGGCTTCTCCCGATCCGGATCTCCTTCTCCAGGAGGGTGAAGATCCAGCGAAATTCATCTTTGAGGTAGATTTTTAAACTCGGCATAAACCGCTCCCGTGCAGATTGTAATGATAAATTCGAAAAGTTTCAACGTGGAAATCGAGAATTTTCTCGATGCATCTTTTCGGGACCATTCTCGATACAAATCGATACATGATGTTCGGTCCCGTTTTCCGGAAATCAAAATAAAATTCCTGAAAGCGGAAAGCGAACCGGCCGATTCAGGAGATCGATGGAGAAAAGCTCCCGATTTCCCCCGGTCGAGATCGGTTTTAAGCCGTTCAGACGGATGGCACCCCCTTTGCTTTGTTAGTCGAAGTGAGGCGCATGTTTAAAGCCACTGGAAGAAGGGGGAAGCAACCATGTCTCACGAGGCGAAGCACCACACGGAATATCTATCGACGTTCTCACAGGGAGAAGTGAATCTGCCCCAAACCGGTCCCTCAGAGCCCCCCGAGATTATGTCGCTGATCCACCGACGCTCCTCTCCCGGCGTGGTGATGATGGGGCGCAAAGGGGAAATCCTTCTCATGAACCAGCAAGCGGACGAGATTTTTAAAAAAATCCGGGGAGGACCGGGCCGGTTCTCCAGGACGGAAGAAGGAAAGCTGGTCAAGAGACTTCATGAACTCCGGCTGAAG